>JASEIE010000133.1 GCA_030024065.1 Thermodesulfobacteriota bacterium | reverse complement strand
ATTGATCTTTTCATTCTTTCTGGGCGGGCTGATCGGAGCAGGGGTTGCGCTCTTATTGGCTCCAAAGTCAGGGAGGGAGGCAAGGGAGAAGATTAAGGAATTTGCCGGAGAAGCCAGAGGGAAGGCAGAAGAAGTGATCGAGCAGGTAAAGGGCAAGGTGACCTCTGTTGTGGAAAAGGGGAAGGAAGTTCTTGAGGAAAAGAAATCAATTTTGACCACGGCCATTGAGGCGGGTAAGGAAGCCTACCAGAAAGAAAGGGAGAAGTTGACAAAGGAATCTTAACCCTGGTCTTTAAAAGGTTGAATTGCCCGGATCCATCATCTGGTGAGCCAGGAGGTCCGGGCTTTTTTATTTCAGGTAAGCAAGGGTAGCACCCCATGAACCTGCTTCAGGTGGAGCAAGTCGAAAGGATTGGACGAGGGGGCTTTTTTTTAAAAAGGAATGGACCACATTCATTTGAACCCCTTTCCCCTTTCCGTGAATAATCCGGACTTCCTTAAATCCCTTCTTTTGGCACTCTAGAAGGTACTCCTCTAAAAGGGAAGGAATTTCTTTAGGTGAGAAAGTGTGGAGATCAATCCAATCTTCAATGGGAATCCGGACAATCATAAACCTCAGTTCGGAGTTTTGAGTTCGGAGATTCAAAATTCTTATTGTCATTAAAACGGAATGAAATATTTTTTTGAATACTCCGAACTGCGAACTATGTACTCCGAACTTTCAACTTAGTTCGGATCATCTTAAAAATCTGATGAAACATCGGCCGGGTCAATTTACCAGTCTGGGTGTTCTGCTGGCTCGGATGATAAGTCGTGATCAAGGTGATCGTTCGGAGTTTAGTAGGGAACGGTTTTAAACCGTTCCCTACCGGAGTTGGGAGTTCTTTCTGTTTTGAAAGCGAATAGATCTTTCCGTGACCAAAAGGGAGAGGAGGGATATCATATCCCTTGAATCTCAGAGCCTTCAGAGTTTGGACAAAAGCGATCTGGCCCAGGGGCACAAATATTTTCACATTTTTTAATAGGTCAAGTTCCTTTAAGAAAAAGGGGCGGCAGCTCACGGTCTCTTCCGGCAAAGGTTTATTCCCTGGAGGAGCACAGCGGATCGTTGCCGTGATGTAGCAATCCTTTAAAGCAAAATCATCATCCCGTCTGTCCGAATTGGGTTGATTGGCAAAGCCAAATCGGTGAAGGGCTCCAAATAACCATTCGCCACTCCGATCCCCTGTAAACATTCTGCCTGTCCGGTTTCCGCCATTGGCCGCAGGCGCAAGACCGATGATGAGAACCCGGGCGTCCGGATCTCCAAAACTGGGAAGAGGTTTCGACCAGTATGTCCAGTCCTGAAAGCGTTTCGGTTTTTTTCTTTCAATTTCTCTAAAGTAAACGTCTAATCTTGGGCATTTCTGGCATCGAATAACTCTTCCCTGTAATCTTTCCAATTCAGTATTTAAATGGATCATGGTAAAACGATGTGCCTGCTTTTATTGGCATTCCACCAGGTTCTATATTCCGGTAATTTATTTTTGATTCCCGTCCCGTTCATTGTTTCCAAATACCCCAGGAGAGCCTTCCTCTCCTCCAAGGCGTTCACTCCGAAATATTTCTCTCTAAAAATTAAGAACACTTCCATATGCTTCACAACACTCTTAAGGGCTTCTGGGATCTCTCCTTCTCCTAACTTCAATTGTAAAAACCATTTTTCACATAGCCATAACCTCCGCTCCATTTCGTCTTTAATCCATTTGGTTTTGCTTTCCGGTCTTCTCAACTCTGCCAACGTCATCATCGGCAAAGTGGAGGGGTGCTTGGCAAGATAGGCCTTGACCACCTCCATCGGCTCCGGTTTTTTCATTTCGAGATCTATATATTCAATGACAATCACTTTATTGCCACTCAGCCAACGGTAATCCCAGCCCCCTATCCCGAGGGCGAAAATAGTATTCCCATCTATCGTTTTCACAAAAAAACTGTCAGATGGTTTACCAAAATCATGTCGGAATTCCGTATCTAATTCATGGAGTAACCATCTGTCTGAATCGGTGCCTGCATGTTGGGTTACTTGAACTTCAGGGCCAACTTTCGATTGGAAATTAAAATATGAAATCTTGTACGTCACATCATCGTGGTCATGAAAATGGTCAACCATGGCCAACATCCCCGGCCCTGGCCTGACGATAGGATTTTTAGAAGCCTTAAAGCCACTGATGTCGTTTAATATTAAAAAATCCGATGCGTCTCCTGCAAATGCAAAGGTCGCTTTGAAAACGAACAGTATCAAAAGAACTTGGATCAAATCGATTCTCTTCATCAATCAGATCTAATAATGTCTCCCGGTGATTTTTTCCAGGGCCTGCCGCGCCTCATAATTTAGATCGGACCTTCCATCCTGGATAAAGGTCATCAACGTCTTTTCCGCTCGTTTGTCCATGATCTCTCCTAAGGCCCTGACGGCATCCTTTCGGACATCCAGGTCTTTGTCTCTTAACATGGAGAGGAGGGGGTCAACAGCCCCTGGGTCCCTGATCTTCCCCAGCGATTGAATCGCAGACCTCCGGATAACCTTCTCAGGGTCCGTCAATAGTCCAGTGAGGGGGAGCACGGCGCGAGGATCTCGCAGATGGCCCAAAGCCTCTATCACGCTTTTTCTCGTATAATAGCCTCCGATATAGATGGCATCCATCAGAGGCTCCACGGCCCGAATATCGTTGATGCCGGCCAAAGCCTCGGCTGCAATTCTTGTTGTCGATGCATCCTTCAAAGCAGAAATCAAACACGGCACAGAGTCCGGATGTTTGAACGCCCGGAATGCCTCTGCCGTCTTTTCTCTCACATCTCCAATCTCATCCTTTAAAGTCTCACAGAGCGGGATTAGGGTCTTCGGGTCCTTAATCCTTCCCAATTTTTCTACGGCTATCCTGCGAATATTTGAGTCCTTGTCTTTTAATGCCTTGATGAACAGTTCTGGAGAATGAAAATCGATCATCCTCTCTAAGCCCCAGATAGCCTTGTACCTCACCCCAGCATCCTCGTCATTGAATGCGAAGACCAGAAGCTCAATAAATAGATAGTTCTCCTCGCTTTCTCCAATCGTGATGACATTTTTACGAACGATGAGGGATCCCTGTTTCAGCGCAGTCATCAATGGTTTTAGAGCTGGCTTCCCAAATCTCTTTAAGGCCTTTCCAGCCACATAACCGACTTCCCTGTCGGCCAACATCTTAACAAGAGGTTCGATGGCCCGCGGGTCTCTTATCTGGCCTAAAGCTTCCATCGCTCCCCCACGGACGAATGGATCGCCATCTTGAAATAGTTCGATGAGAGATTCAACCGCCCGTTTATCCCCTATCTTTCCGAGGCTCTCCACCGCTCTTCTCCGGACCCTTGCGTTTTCGTCTTTTAAGAGTCGGATCAGGGGGGGGACAGATGGAGGTCCTATATTCTCCAGGGCATGTTTTGCACTCACCTGAACCTCTTCCCCCGTATCCTTAAAGGATTTAATGAGGGGTTCGACCGCCCTGGGGTCTTTGATCTTTCCTAAGGCTGAGGCTGCATTGGCCCTGACATGAGGGTTTCCATGCTTCAGCAGAGAGATCAATGGTTCCATTGAGGCGGGCCCGATCTCCGCCAGAGTTTCGAATGCGGCTGAACTTATCTGCTGTTTGGAATCATCTTCTTTCGCAATATTGATGAGGGGCTTGATTGCTCCTGGGTCCTTCATTCTGCTGAGCGCTTTAGTTGCGCTCCACCGGACCGGGTCTTGCTTGTCTTTGAGTGCCCTGATGAGGGGGCTTAAGGATCGGGGATCTCCAATCTTTCCCAATGCCTCGGCTGAAGTCTTGCGTATTTCAGCGTCATTGCCTTCCAATAGGGAAATAAGAGGGGGCACAGCCATCGGATTCTTCATCTCCCCCAGCACCTTTATTGCAATGCTGCGCACTCCCCTATCCGAATGGCTTAAGGTTTTTATAAACCGTTCAACAAGAGAGGTCACGATGGGTTTGGCTGAAGCAGGGTCAATGGATGTTAATGCCCCTGCCACACTGGCCTGAACAAAGCTATCCGAATCTGTGAAGGCCTCTCTTAAAGGCTGAAATGCCCGGAGGTCCTTTATCTCACCCAACAACTCTGCAGTGGATTTGCGGATGTGCGGCCTTTCGTCTTTTAGGGCTGGGAGGATAAATTCAATCGTATTGGGATCTCTTATTTCTGTCTGGAGCATTCCCTGGATGATGGCCCCACGTGTGTCAGAGTTTCCATCCTTCAGGGCATTGATGAGATGGGCGATGATGCGGTAGCTCTTTCCCCAACGAGTCATGTAATAAAAAAGATATCTTACCGCTTCCACGCGAATTGACGGGCTAACGTCTCTGAGGGCAACGATGAGGGCCTCTGCGGCAAATGGATGCCGGAGATTCTTCACCATCACGGCCACTGCTCCCTTTCTTACCCTCTCGTCCGGATCGTAAATAAGAGGTACGGTCAACTCTACTTTGGGTGGATTGTGAATATCCCAAATGGCCCAAAGACCACTTTCACGCACTTCTGGTGCGGGGTCCTTCAGAGCGGCGAAATAGTGGTCATAGGCACGCATGTCCTTCATCTCTTTCAGAACATAGATCGTTTTCTTCCGAACCTTTGGTGATTCGTCTTTTAATAACGAAGCAAGAATATCCACTATCCAGGGATATTCCATCTTTCCAAAAGCCTCTACCACCTTCTCCCGTATGGATTCATTTCCATCATTTAATGCACCAGTTAAATGGTCGATGGCACGGGGGTCCCTTAATTCTCCCAGGGCAAGGGCGGCACTGGCGCGGACATCAGGGTCCCTATCTTTCAAGGCCACAACGAGAGGCTCAAAGGCTCGACGGTCTTTTAATTTTCCCAAAACCTCTGCTGCCTTTTGGCGAGCACCAGGATGGTTATCCTTAAGCGTCTCTATCAATGGAGAGATGGCATGAGGGCCCTGTCCTGTGAGTTTCCAAGCCGCACTGTCCCGGACCTGCTGATTTTGATCCTTTAAGGCACCTATGAGTGCATAAATGGCCTCCGGGGATCGGATGCTTCCTAAAAGGCCGACGGCCGTGAGTCGATGGTGAATCTCGGGATCATTTAAAAGAGAAGCCACATTTTTTACTGCCGGGGGTCCTATCTCTAACAGCGCTCGATAGGCACTGCTGCGGATCTCGGGGTTTTTGTCTTTTAAGGCCGCGATCATATCCCCTGCTGCACGAGGATCTCTGAGTTCTCCCAGCGCCCACTGAGCCTTCTCTCTGACTTGTTCATCATTATCCTTCGAAGCGGATAGAAGGAAATCACCCGCCCTGGGGTCTTTTATCATTCCCAGGGCCCAGGAGGCCTTCTCTCTCACCCTTGGACTGTTATCTTTCAATGCGGAGATCAACGGTTCGACAGCCCTGGCAGCTTTTAAGTGGCCCAAAGCCTCAGCAGAATGGATCCTGACATTTTCGTTCTTATTCTTTAATGCGGTGATCAAAGGAGGGACGGCAGGTGATCCAATATTGACTAATCCCTGAACCGCCTCGTTTCTTACATCTTTGAGGGGATCGTTCAAGGCATCGATTAGAGCATCGATTGTCCTCGGATCCCTTAACTCTTTTAATTCTCTGACGGCCTGCCACCGGATATCCCACTCTTCACTTTTCAAATTCTTTATTAGTTTTTCTATTTTATCCTCGCGGGTTATGGTTGGATGAGAGGGAGATGTCTGTGAGTAGGTCACAGACGTAACAATAAGACCTAATAGAAGAAAGAATATTCCGATCCCCATTTACAAATGTCCCCTTCGATTCTTATCGCTGTATCACCATCTAACCATAAATCTTCTCCATTTTTCAACAGGAAAATTGATTTTTGACATCAGGGGTTTTTCTTGTTAAAAATAGGAAACGATTACAGCAATCAGCGTTCAAGGAGATGAAGGATGCCGACTTATTCCCACTCTCAACTTTCCACCTATGAGACCTGCCCTCACCAATATAGACTCGCTTATATTGATAAAATCAAAGTTGAGACGGAAGGCATTGAGGCTTTCATGGGTTCGAGGGTTCACGATGCCCTGGAGAAGCTCTACAGGGATCTGAAGGTGACCAAGCACAATACCTTGGAGGAACTCCTCAACTTTTACCACCAGAGCTGGGAAAAAAATTGGAATGGGATGATTCAGATTGTACGAAAAAACTATAGTGTAGAGGATTATCGCCGTCTGGGAGAGAAGTGTGTCACAGACTATTACAAACGTTATTATCCCTTCGATCAGGGGAGGACATTGGGCCTTGAAGAAAACATCTATTTTCCCCTGGAAGAGGAAAAGGGTTACTGGATTCGTGGAGTGGTCGATCGTCTGACCCTTGTTGATCATTCCATCCTCGAAATCCACGATTACAAAACCTCCGGCAGGCTTCCCACTCAGGAAGATGTCAATTCCGACCGGCAACTGGCTTTTTATCAGATGGGAACCGAAGGGAAGTGGAAGGATGTTCAGGAAATAAGACTGGTCTGGCACTACCTCTCCTTCGATGTCGAAATCCGGTCTTCAAGAACGCCGGAACGGCTTCGTGAACTTCGTCAGAAGACTTTAGATCTTATCGAAAAGATTGAATCGGACAGGGAACTTCTTCCTAAAGAAAGCCCCCTTTGTGATTGGTGCAACTATCAGGGATATTGCCCCAAGAGGAAACATCTCATCGTCGGGGAGAGCCTGGCCCCCAATGAGTACCTTCAGGAGGAAGGGGTGAACCTGGTCAACCGATATGTGGAATTGAGAGAGAAGAAGAGGATCTGGAATGAGGAGATAGATGCGGAACTGGCGAAAGTGGAGGAGGCCCTCTATGCCTATGCTCAACGGGAAGAACTCGATGTGATCTATGGAAGCGACCATGTGGCTAAGATTAAGACCGAGATAAAAGAGAAATATCCTTTGAAGGGAGATCCCAATCGAAAGGCATTAGATGAGTTTATAAAAAAGGCGGGGAAGTGGATGGAGGTCTCTGATTTAAATCCCTGGATGCTGGCGAGGGTGATCGAACGTAGAGGCTGGCCTCCCTCTTTAATTGGGAAAATAAGGGAATTTTCAAATGTGGAGAAGAACCGTTCCATTGCAGTTTCCAAACTTAAGGAGAGGGATTAATTTCAATGCTGTTCATTTAAGCCGTTCGTGCTGAGCTTGTCGAAGCATGAACGGCTTAGCGACGCACCCTTCGACAAGCTCAGGGTGAACGGTGACAGCCTAACTGAACAGTATTAGGATTAATTTGATAAATCCGGGATTCGAATATCGAATCCCGAAAGGGAATCAGGAAACCAGAATATCAGGATGCAGAGCATCAGAACATCAGGTTACCAGGGAGAATCAAAGAAAAAAAGAATGACCACATCTGATGTCCTTATATCCTGATACCCACAACCTGATATCCTAATCTTCTGATGACCATGAGATCGTGCTTCGGATTCAAATTCTGAAAGAAACAAGATCGAGAGGAGTACTTATGGAAATCAGGGTTGAAAGGGGCAGAGCAGAGCAATACCCATGCGAACTTCTCCTCCTCTTTTCATTTGAATCGCCGGAGCCATTAGAAGGTCCGGCAAAGAGTGTGGATCTGGAATGGAAGGGATTCATCTCCATCCTGATGAGCCAGGGAGATTTCAAAGGAGAGCTCTTTCAGTGCCGGCTCTATCACACGCAGGGCGTTCTTCCTGCCAGAAGGGTTTTGCTCACAGGCATCGGGAAGAGAGAAGAATTTGATCTGGAAAAATGGCGCGGGGCTTCCTCAAAGGCCGGACAGTTCATAAGGGACTCAGGGATAAAACAGTTTGCCTTTCAAATCAAACCATTCAACAGTCTATCAGAGGACAAGTTGACCGAATCCTTCATCACAGGATTTCTGCTTGGGACCTACCAGTTCAATGAGTTTAAAACCCTGGAGAGGGAAAAGATCAAGCGGATTGAAGAGGCAGTTCTTCTCGGAGAGACCGATGAAGAGATGTCATCCATTGGTGCGGGACTAAAAGCGGGAAAAATTATTTCAGAAGCAGTGTGCATGGCAAGAGATCTGGTCAACGGACCTGGCAACCAGGTCACGCCCGCCGTGTTGGCTGAGAAGGCCCGGCAGATTGCAAAAGATTGTTCCATGGAAGTTCAGGTCTTTGAGGTGAGCGAAGCAGAGACCATGGGAATGGGGGCCTTTGCGGCAGTTGCAAAGGGAAGCCAGGAGCCTGGGAAGTTTATCATCCTGGAATATAATAAAGGGAAGGGATTCGATATCATTGCTTTAGTAGGGAAGGGGATTACATTCGATAGCGGTGGGATCTCGATTAAGCCTTCAGAGAATATGGAACGGATGAAAGACGATATGTCCGGCGCGGCTGCGGTTCTGGCGGCCATGAAGGCTGTTTCCGAACTCCAGATCCCATTCCATCTGGTAGGGATTATACCGGCGACAGAGAATCTTCCAAGTGGAAAGGCTTATAAACCAGGCGATATCCTGAAGACCCTTTCGGGCCAAACCGTAGAAGTTATCAGCACGGATGCAGAGGGGAGGCTCATCCTTTCGGATGCCCTGACGTTTAGCCTTCGGTATCAACCCAAGGCAATCATTGATCTGGCGACTCTGACCGGAGCCTGCGTTATCGCCCTTGGAGATTATGTCATGGGCCTCTTTGGAAATAACGAATCTCTCCTGAAAAGAATTGAAGAGGCAGCCGGAAAGACAGGTGAGAAGGTCTGGAGATTGCCCATCTGGGATGAATATTCTGAATATTTGAAGAGCGATGTCGCCGATTTCAGGAATGTCGGAACACGGGCAGCCGGCGCTATCATCGGAGGAATCTTCCTGAGCAAGTTTGTGGAGAAGACGCCCTGGGTCCATCTCGATATCGCTGGCCCGGCTCATATTACAAAGGATCAGCCCTACATTCCCAAGGGCGGAACTGGTGTAGGCGTGAGGCTACTGATCCAATTGTTAAGAGATTGGAACAGGTGAAATTGCAATAACCAAATTCCCTGCCTGCGCCTGCCTGCGGTAGGCAGGGCAGGCAGGCAAGCTCCAAATAAATTCCAATACCCAATATTCAAACAAAGTTGCGTAGCGCCCTCATTTAATGGGGGCGAATTGACGTCGGCATTAAATGCCGACGCTACGTTCTTACCCAATTGGACAAAAAGGTTGGATATGAAAGAGAATGATAAGCAACATCCTTTCCTTAGGGCTTGCTGTAGGCAGCCCACCCCATATACACCGATCTGGCTGATGCGTCAGGCAGGCCGGTATATGAAGGAGTACAGGGCGCTCCGGAAGAAGTATTCTTTCCTGGAGATGTGTAAGAACCCTGAACTGGCAGCTGAAGTGACGCTCCAGCCTCTTGAAAAGTTTAAACTCGATGCCGCCATCATTTTTTCGGATATCCTCATTCCTCTGGAACCAATGGGAGTGGAATTTGAATTTGCAAAAGGAGAAGGCCCTGTCTTTCATCATCCCATCCGGGAGGTAAAACAGATCGAGCAACTCCGGGTCATTGAACCAGAAAAGGATGTTCCCTTTCTCATGGAAGCGATACGGATCGTCCGCCGGGAATTGGAAGGCAAAATTCCTCTCATCGGATTCTCGGGCGCTCCATTTACCCTTGCCAGTTATATGATCGAGGGAGGGCATTCGAGAAATTATATCTTTACAAAAAACATGATGTATCAGAATCGAACTGGCTGGGATAGTTTAATGGGAAAAATTTGTGAGACATTGATTGGCTACCTCAACGCCCAGATCCGGGCAGGCGCTCAGGCCCTCCAGCTCTTTGACTCCTGGGTGGGATGCTTGAGCCCGACCGATTATGAGGAATATGTCCTTCCTTACTCGAAGAGGGTGATCGACCGGGTGGACAAAAGCGTTCCTTTTATTCATTTCGCTACCTCCTCCTCGACGCTTCTGGAAAGGATGAAACAGGCCGGGGGAGATGTGATCGGAGTGGATTGGCGGGAGAATATTGGAGAGGCATGGGCGCGCCTGGGGTATGATGTTGCCATCCAGGGAAACCTCGATCCTGTGATTCTGTTTGGCCCTCACGAGATCATTGAAAAAGAGGTGAGGAAAATTCTAGATTCCATCGGAGGCCGGCCCGGTCATATTTTCAACATAGGCCATGGAATCCTTCCAAATACCCCTGTCGAAAATGTGGCTGCCTTAGTCGATATGGTCCATGAGTATAGTTCACAGGTCAAAC
>JASEIE010000132.1:1296-10275 GCA_030024065.1 Thermodesulfobacteriota bacterium | reverse complement strand
GGTCCGCCTACCCCTCTGGAGTCCATTCTGTCTTCACGGAATTGGGGATGCTTCCTTCAAACTATCTCATCAAACTTTTCCTTACATAGACATAGCCATCCATAATGATTCTGGCTGTTCGAGTAATAACCGCCTTTTTCAAAAAGGGCTTATTGTTTTCAATCCCCGCATCCACTTCGATGGTAATAACTCCTGCAGGATGTCCTATTCTTACCTCCTTTTTCTTCTTGGCAGACTCCTTTAACAATTCATTGACCACTGTCCCAGGAATTTGGGCTGCTGTTCCCGTAGAGATGGTTCCAGTGCCTGGATAGGTCTTGTGCATTTTTTGGTTGAATAATAGCCGCGACAGAATGTCACATGAATCCGCTCCAACAGTTTTTCCAGTCGTGTAGTCAATAAAATCTCTCGCCGAATTCACCATCGCAATAAAAGGAAGAAATTGGCTATCTTTCGTCCCATTCTTCCAATCTTTAACAAATCCTATTCTCTGTGCTGCGACTGAACGGATCCTTTCCAACCTGTCCAATAAAGTCTTGTCTTCCTCAATCTCAAAGGGTGATTCCGTTCCCTTGAATCCCAAACGTTCAGCATGGAGGAATACAACCGGGTTTCCTGCGTCCACAATAGATACGGTGACGTCCCCAATCCCTTCCCCAGTCAAGACATCTTTCGCATTTCCTGTCGGCAGGATCTTATTAGTCACGATTCCAGCCGTGTCTGACCAATCTATTCTGATTTTCGCTCCGGTGCCTGGACACCCATCAATTTTACAATCTCCCTCCACCGCCAGCTCTCCGTCTACGATCGGAACCTCTGCTTTCAATATCCTGTTATTATTCGTCAGATGGATTGTCACATTTGTGATAGGTTCTTTAATGTCCACCAATCCATGATGAATAGCGAACGGGCCTACCCCAGCAGAAATGTTTCCGCACGTAGTCGTGTAATCGACTTTTGGCAAGAGGATTCCAACTTGGCCAAAGGTGTAGTCCACGTCCGCATCCGGGCGGGTTGGAGGTCCAATCATAGCAAACTTGCTGGTCAAAAAATCGGCCCCTCCCAGGCCGTCAATCTGCCTGATATCCGGGGTTCCATAGATAGCTAGGATGACTTTATCCCTCAGTTTCGGGTCTTGAGGGAGTTCATTTCTCATCATGAAAACTCCCTTGCTGGTTCCTCCCCTTACTATCGTGCATCGAAATCTCTCTTGCTGATTCATAAGATCCTCCTTACACAAATAGTTAAATTAAGCCGGTCGAAGGTGACGCCCCCCTGTGACCCATAAAATGTTCAGAAGAACTTCATGATAAAGGCTTGGAAACATACCTGCCTGCCGATTTAACCTTAACAGTTGTATAAAAATTATATGAAAAGGGAGGTGGGTGTGCTGTAAAACCTTTACAGCGGCACCTTTAAACGTTTTGCTACTCAGTTTTCAAGCATATCACAAAGGCCACCTCAAGTGACATCTTATGTTTCCCATAAACTATAGAAAAAATCCGCAATTGTAAAGGATTGGAAGCACATCCGCCTCCCTTTTCAATGCAACGTTAAGGTTATTTATTGAGGGCCTTTTTTCTAAGGTCTATCTGCGTTCAAAAATCGCCGCGATGCCCAAACCTCCTCCACCACAGATGCTTTCCAGACCATAGCGGCTGTTTCGCCGCCTCATCTCATGAAGAAGTGTCACGAGCACTCTTGTTCCCGTACAGGCAATGGGATGCCCGAGTGATATGCCGGACCCATTGACATTCACCTTGGAATAGTCCTTCTCTGTCAGATTCATCATTTTCAGATCTGCCAGGACCTGCGCGGCAAAAGCTTCCTGGATCTCAATCAAATCCATTTGACCTATGTCCAGGTTGGACTTTTCCAAAACCCCCTCTACAGCTTTCGGAACGGTTAGATAGGTGCGGCGAGGGTCAGCACCGGCGAGACTAAAGGCCTTGATATGAGCGAGTGGTTTTACTCCAAGTTTTTTAGCCTGTTCATCAGAAGTGATGACACAGGCAGCAGCACCATCATTTTCGGTTGACGAATTACCGGCAGTACAAACGCCTCCCATAACAGGTTGAAGTTTTTCCAATTGTTCCAAAGTGGTATCAGATCTTGGATTTTCATCGCGATCAACCATCGTGACATTTCCCTTGGATTGAGGAACAGGGACGGGCACGATCTCTTCCCGAAACTTTTCCGATTCGATCGCCGCACAGGCCTTACGATGACTCTCCAAAGCCCAGCGATCACAATCTTCACGACGGATCCCTTCTTCTTTTGCTGCAGTTTCGGCCCAGGACATCATGGCCGGAAGTATCCCATACCTCTCCTCAGGTTGGGACATCACCCGAGCTCTTTGAATCCGATCATAAAAAGGGATCCCCCATATTGAGAGGTCTCCATGGCCGCGAGGCATCCCCTTTTTGCCACCCACTCCCCACTTGATATCGCCGGGTAGATAAAACTCAGCGCTGCTCATGCTCTCCACTCCACCTGCAATCACCATATCTGCATTATCAGATTGGATCTTCATGGCAGCAAAACAGATGACATCAAGGCCGGTACAACAACGACGATCCAGAGTAATGCCGGGAATAGAGTCAGGCCACCCTGCCTTTAGAAGAGACATTCGGGCGATATTGACATATTCACCGCTCTGGTAGGACTGACCTAAAATGACCTCATTGATCTGTGCTGGATCGACTCCAACTTTTTTCACCGCCTCATTTAAGACAAGGCTGCCGAGATCATAAGCAGGCACCTCTTTTAAGACCCCCATGTATCTCCCGACAGGTGTACGTACAGCACTGATGATGACCGCCTGTTTCAAAGGATTCTCCTTTCTTTGATCATTTCCCGCCGACCACCCTTTGAGCGATTTCATCTTTACGGTCCTCTTCCCTTCCCAATTCTACAGCAATCGCCCATGCATCCCGGAAATAATGTTCGATATCCGCCTCTGCTATGTAACCATAGCCTCCAAAAATCTGCACGGCCTCATCAACCCCCCAAACCAATTCCCTTTCCACCTCCAATTGAGTGATGGAGAGGAATCCTGGATTCATCTTCCATCTTTCAATCTATTAAGGGCTATAAGCGATTATCCCTCCCCTCCATCATCCCACAACTTTGCTAGAAACCCAACTCTCGAGCGATCACCAAATGATGGATTTCGGAAGTCCCTTCAGTCACGGTGAAAAGCCTCCCATCCCGCCAGTAACGCTGTACGGGATACTCCATCGTGTATCCGTACCCACCATGGATTTGCATGGCTTGGGTAAGGATCTCCTGAAGGGTCTCTGCACAGAAGAGTTTCACCATCGAGGCCTCCTTCATCACCCGATGCCCTTTATCGTAAAGGCGAGCGACTCGATAAGTGTATGATCTCATGACGTCGATCTTCATAGCCATCGCTGCAAGCTTGAACCGAGTGACCTGGAACTCGACAATTGGGCGGCCAAACTGGACTCGATCCTTGGCGTACTTCAGACTGGCTTCATATGCAGCCTGGGCCACCCCTGTACTACGGCCCCCATAGGTGATCCTCCCTGACATGAGGGTATCTCGAATCTGTTCGAATCCTTTTCCTTCCTTATCTCCAATCATGTTAGCGGCAGATATCCGGCAATCATCAAAGAGTAATTCCCCGGTCTCGGCAGATCGGTTACCTACTTTATCCAACTTCCGAGTAACAGTAAAACCTGGCGTGCCCTTTTCCACCACAAAAAGACTGATACCTTCTGCTTTACGAGAAGGATCTAAAGTGGCCGCTACTACGGCATAGTCGCAAATAGGTCCGTTCGTAATGAAGGTTTTAGCTCCCCGAAGGATATAGTGATCCCCATCTTTTGTTGCTCTCGTTTTGATACTTGCAGCGTCCGATCCTACATCCGGCTCGGTAAGAGCGAAGGCCCCAATTTTCTCTCCTTTTATCGCCGGCAAAAGAATGCGCTCCTTGAGCTCCTGGGAACCAAACTGGTAGATTGGAACCGTAGCCAACCCGCCCTGAACCATGAGACCTGCCGCAATCCCTGCGCAGATACGATTGAGTTCTTCTGCGAAAATGCATTCTGTTACCTTATCTGTACCACCCCCTCCAATTTCTAAGGGATACCTTACGCAAAGATAACCCAATTGTCCCATCCTCCGGAATAATTGCAAAGGGAACTTACCTTGGCCCTCTGCCTCTTCCACTAATGGAGCCACCTCTTTCTCAGCAAAACGCTTGATTGCTTCTTTAGCCATCCGTTGCTCTTCTGTTAACTCAAATTCCATGTGTTTCCTCCCGTTTTTAATTTAATACAAAAACTTTTTTATACCAAACCATCCCCTGCTGTCCATAAACCTTTGAGGACTGAGAACCAAAGGGGAATTGGTTTTTACTCAAGACAAAGCCCGTTGAATTAATCGAGCGTATGAAAGAGGATGAAGCGATTCTAATGATTCTTAAAAATAGGTTTTCTCTTTTCTAAAAAAGCAGCCATCCCTTCTTTAAAATCTTCAGTTTTGTATACCTCTCCATAAAGTTCTGAATCCTTTTCCAATGCCTCGATCAAGAAGCATTGAGAAGCCTGAAACATCGAACGTTTTGCCACATGGATGGCAGCGGGTCCTTTGGCGATCTGCTTGGCCAATAATAATGCCTCTTCCATCAATTTTTCATGGGGGACAACCCGGTTGACCAAACCTATCCTGTCAGCTTCTTCTGCGCTAACGATCTTTCCTGTAAAAATCATTTCTTTAGCCCGTCCAGAGCCAATGAGCCGCATCAGACGGATATTTCCCCCATATCCAGGCATGATCCCTACCCGAACCTCTGTCTGACCGATTTGAGCCCTTTGACTCATGATTCGGATGTCGCAGGCCAATGCGATCTCGCATCCTCCTCCCAATGCCCACCCATTAATCGCAGCGATCATTGGTTCTTCCATGGATTCCATGAAAAGAAGGATCTCATTCACCTTCCTTGAAGCCTCCACCGCATCTTGTGGCCTTCGGTCTTTGAGCATATGGAGATCTGCTCCAGCGATAAAAGCCTCATCACCAACACCTGTGATCACACCCACCCTGAGGCTGGGTTCTGAATGTATGCGTTTTATTACATCCTCTATCTCCATCCAGGTCTCCCAGTTTAATACATTCCTCACTTCAGGCCGATTGATTTTGATGATGCCTACCTCTTTTTCCATTTCAAATATCAAATTTTTATATTTCATGTTTATTCACCGTCTCTCTTTTTCGCAGTTTACCTTGCCTTATTTAATTCTCCTTCCGGCGACCCTCTTCTTTTTTGTATTCATACCAACCTCGGCCGGTCTTCCGGCCAAGATGACCGGCCTTGACTTTACGCCTTAAGAGTTGAGGAGGATAGTAACGAATGTCTTTACTTTCTTCATAGATGGCCATGAGACCATTATAGCTTACATCCAAACCTACTAAATCACCAGTCTCAAAAGGGCCCATCCTTCGACCAAATCCAAGTCTCATTCCCTTATCAATATCTTCCACTGTTCCAATGCCCTGTTCTACCAGGCGAATGGCCTCAACATAACTTACAAGGTTAACTCTATTCAGCAAGAAACCAGGGATATCCGTTTCGACACGAATGGGCTCTTTGCCTAATTGCTTGACAAAGTCGATGCCAACCTGGATGGTCTCTTCGGAAGTACTGACGCCCTTGATGACCTCCACTACTGGCATCATGGCAGGAGGATTGAAGAAATGAAGCCCTAAAATCTTTTCTGGCCGTTTGGTTACCCCTGAGAGTTCGGTGATCGGAATGGCGGAGGTGTTACTGGCAATGAATGTTTCGGGAGCACAGACCTCATCCAACTTCCTGATTGTTTCCTGCTTTAAATCGAGTCTCTCAAAGATGGCCTCTAATGCTAAATCGACATGGGCTGCATTCAGCAAATCGGTTGCCGGCTGGATACGGTTCATAACGGTTTCAAGATTCTCCTTCACATTTCCCTTTTCGATGAATTTACCTACGGACCATGCAATACTCTTCATAGCCTTGTCCAAAATGTCTTTGCTCATATCATTGATGAAAACTTGGATGCCGGCCTGGGCACAGACTTGAGCAATGCCGCTCCCCATTAATCCGGATCCGACAATAAATACACTCTTGATGGTCATTCCTTCCTCCTCTGTGGAGATTTTTTAAATCTTATTCGATCCCAGAAGTTCTATTTATTAGAACTAAATATTTTTATCTTGAACATTGTTTTACATACTTGCATTCGATTTGTCAAGAAAAAAAGTTCGGTTTTTACTCATGAGAATCTTAAACAGTTTACCGCTATCCCATTTCTTTTCCTGAAACAAAATTCTTGACAGGAACACCCAATGAATGTTCCATCAAAATTAAAATTGGTTGATGGTTGAATCGAGCATCAACTCCCTTGTCCATTGGTTGATGAGAAGAATTTCCATGGACCAAGAAAGGATGTTTGGATAGATCATGGATAAGGAAAAGGGGCAAAATGGCTTGAGGAGCATAAAAAATCGTCTTCTGCAGATCCCTAAGACCTCCTGAATATATTTTCGTTCAACTTCGTTCTTTAAATAGCGTTCGAGAAGCTCTTTGACCTGATCTGAAGTAAACCGTTTGTGTAATTGGGACATAATCTTAGACCTCCTTTGGGGTTTTAGATTATATCCCTCAAGTTAAAGAGAGAAGCGACAGAGAGTTATCCACAGAGTGCTATGAGAGCTTCGAGATTTTGCCCTTCGGGCCGCCCCGCTCCACACAAGAGGGCTGGGCTAAAATCTCTCCGCTC
Source organism: Thermodesulfobacteriota bacterium (assembly GCA_030024065.1). The sequence continues at coordinate 3,493 of JASEIE010000132.1, read as the reverse complement.
TCTACCCCTCTACGGATAACTCAAACTATGGATAACTCAAATGATCCCAAAATCTAATAATGAACCTTTTAATTTGCAAATGACAAATGAAAAAATGAAAAAAAACTATTGACAATCAAATTAAAATATAGCAATTTACCAATAATAATGAACGAAAAAAGAATTTTAATCAGACCCAATTAGTGCTATATTATCAACAATTCGGGGTTCTAAGCGTGAAGGGGAAACACAAAAGGATCCCAATTATTCTGGTTATAGCAATTTCATTTGCTGTTGTTTTCAGCTTACTTCTGTTACTATTCTTTGGCATCAGTCGATTTTATTTCTCACCGTCTAAAACTTGAAACTTTTGATCAGGATTTTCTATTTGCCTGTTCTGAAAGTAGGGTTAAAGTATTTGGGTTAAGTAGGTTTTCTATTATATCAGCACTGTGTCTCAATCCCATTAAACAGACCCCTTTTTTTCCATTTCTACCATTTCCTCTCGATCAAAGAATCTTGATTCTTCGTTGTTGAACAGAACCCTTCTAATTTTCTAATCCAATTTATTCGAATTTATTACCTTTCTCTCTTCAAAAGCTAATGACCTAAACTTATTTTGGCTTGCCGTCGGCTCTTTAAGAGGAGAAAGCGGGTGATCATCGCTCAAGGCTCATTGGTATTACTCTAAAAATAGAGAGGTGATCAATGATGGCGAGAGAAGCCTGGAACATCAGAAGAGAAATGGGGTAACATGAAACATTCATTAGAGAATGCCCCTGACCTTAGGAAAAAGGTATTTGGAGTAGGCACTTCTTCTGGTTTCCTTTTGCTGACAATATCCCCCCATTTCATTTTCCATTAGAGATGAAGCTTAGAATCTTCCTTTGGAAGATTCTTAAATAAGAAGGGAGGTGAAATAACATGACGTTGGGCCAATGGTTAGTAGTAGCAATTATTGTGGGAAGTGCTGTTGGTGTCATCATTTGGATTGCGTCCCAAAGGCGTAAAGAAAAAGGTACGTATAAAAAACCAATCGACAAGAATATCGATGATAACGGCTCAGCATGAAATGATTGCTCGTTAAAAAACACTTTATAAATTTTTTAAGCTGGTATAAAACATCGTTCAAAATAAGAAACTTCTGTTCCAATAATTGAAATACAAAACTTGAAGAGATGGTGTACCTATCTTAAATGATTCCTCTCACATTGGCCCAAGGGGCCATTTCTTCAAGGAACTTTAAAAACTGTAAAAAGCTGTCAATTTTACGGGAAAGGAGGAGACAATGTTTGAGGCAATATATCAAGGTTTGCTTATGGTTCTTGTGCCGTACAAAATGCTGATGCTTATGATCGGTCTGGCATTAGGCGCGGCAGTAGCCATATTCCCCGGCATTGGGGGGACAGTTGCGCTTACTATCGTTCTGCCGTTTCTCCTTCACATGGAACCAGTGGCAGCAGTGGCCATGATGATGGGCATATTTGGGGTCATGAACACTGCTGACTCAATTACGGCCGTCTTGCTGGGAGTCCCAGGCACCGGGGGAGGAGCAGCAACGATCGTTGAAGGGCATCCCATGGCGCGTAAGGGAGAGGCTGCCAGGGCACTTTCAGCCTCTTTTACTGCTTCCCTTATAGGTGGGATTATTGGGGTTATTGCGCTGGCATTAAGCATTCCTATCCTTGGGATCATCATTAAGCAATTCGGATCTCCCGAGTTCTTAATGCTATCGGTCTTAGGGATCGCCTCCGTATCGGGTTTAGGCGGTGGGCAGGTAAAAAAGGGGCTCATCTCTGCCGGCATCGGACTGATGTTAGCCGGAATGGGGGGGGCGGCATTGACGCCGTACTTCAGGTACACCCTGGGGATGCCCTACCTGTATGACGGGATTCCTTTAGTTATAGTAGCTCTGGGGATCTTTGGCATCCCTGAGATGCTTGAGCTCGTCGCCCGGGGAGTGCCCATCGGCGGGATAGCGAAGGTGGGCACGGGCGTTTGGCAAGGGGTCAAGGATTGTTATGATCACATTTGGCTGATTGTGCGCTGCAGTATCATCGGTATCTATGTCGGTATTGCCCCTGGCGCGGGCCCGTCCGTAGCAGCCTGGCTATCTTATGCACATGCTGTATCATCGGCCAAAAAGAAGGGTGGATTTGGAAAGGGAGATATACGGGGGCTCGTAGCGCCTGAGTGTGCCAACAATGCCTGCAGGGGT
>JASEIE010000132.1:0-1227 GCA_030024065.1 Thermodesulfobacteriota bacterium | reverse complement strand
ATGATTATGTTTGGAATTTTTCCTGGTCCTGACATGGTGGAAAAGCACCTTGCCCACCTTCACTTTTGAATTGGATTATCGGAGACGATGAGGCGATGTACGTGTGATTTTGTATAGGTCAAGGAGTTGAGGATCAAAGAAGTAAGGTTTGTGGGGTAATTCAGCCGATAGAAGCCCTCTTTTTTAAAGGCAGGGACAGGGGTTTTGAGAGAATTTCATGATATCAAGAGACGTCGGAGCATCTTCAAAAGGTCTTGATAAGCCTGTTTCAAAAACTTCGGCAAAGAAAGTCGCAAGATACCGATGGAGAGGACCGAAAGCGTTCGGGTAGTGCCATGGCGAGGTTTGTGCCTTTTGATTTCCACGAAGGCCCTCACGGTCTGTGCCTCTTCGGTGGAGCCTAATGCCAGACAGAGCAGATAGCTTAACGAAAAGGCTAGAAGCAATCGAGTCAGACGAGGTGCAGGATTGTCTCCGTAAAAGACTAATCCGCGAACCCCGAGGCGAGTCTTCCAATCTCGAAACCCTTGTTTAATCGACATGCGTTTGGCATAGAGTTCAACAATTTCTTCAGCCGTCAGAGACATCCCCGAAGGAACCAGCAGATACCAGGGTTCCTGACAACCTTTCCCAAAATAGATGATCAGATCGAGGGGTTCCTTTTTCTGGGAGTGGTAGAGAACCGAGTAGCGACGGATATGTCCGGGCTTGATCTTAAAACGACCCAGCGTCTACCCCTTTCCGTTAAGGTAGATCATGACGTTGCGTTTCGCTCGACATAAAAAGGGGATGCCCTCTTGATGAAGCTGAATGAGTAAGGCCACCCGGGCATAACCCCGATCCAAGATCAGTAACGGACGAACCTCGACAGGAAAACAGCTCATCGCGGCCAGAATCAAACTATGCTCCAGAATGTTTTGGCTTTTATGAATCAAGCGCTTCATAAAACAGGAAAACGCAACCGGGAGCACGCGCCCTTCAAAGACCAACCCGATGAGGAGGGTTTCAATCCCCCGAATGGTCGTCTGATCGAGAATCATCGGGAGACGCTCCCGAAGCTTCGTCCCGCAGGCCAAGGCCACATGCAGGGGAATCAGAAGCTCCGGCGTCAAGCGGATGTTGTCCAAAAAACCGATAGAGCCGCTGTTCTCTTTCCTTTGGCCCCGCTCCAATTCGAGAAGCTCTTTGACCTGATCTGAAGTAAACCGTTTGTGTAATTGGGACATA
>JASEIE010000131.1 GCA_030024065.1 Thermodesulfobacteriota bacterium | reverse complement strand
TTTCCCTCCGTAGTTCATCATGGAGGTCTTTGATCCGGAGCATCACCCTTGCCTTGGCAAGAAGTTCCTCATTGATGAAGGGTTTGGTAAGGTAGTCGTCCGCTCCGATATTAAGGCCATTGATCTTGTCCTGAAGGCTTGACCTGACCGTGAGGATGATCACCGGGATGAATTTCATGACATCATCCTCTTTAATCCGGCGGCAGATATTTCTTCCATCCTCATCGCCCAGCATCACATCGAGGAGGATCAGATCTACTGGCCCCTCTCCCTCCGGAGACCTCCGCCTTTCGGCCCCAAGGAATCTCATCGCTTCGGCTCCGGAAAAGGCGGGAAAGACCTGATAACCTTCCAGATGGAGGAGGGCGGTGATCATCTCCACTGTATCCCGCTCATCATCGACGACCAGTATTTTCTTTGGCCTACTACTTTCCATCCGAATCTTCCTTTTCGATTGCTAATATGACCGAACGGTCTTCTGATGTCAATTGAATTTTACATAGAAAATAACCCTATTATCTCCCTCTCCCCTGGCGCCTGCCTGCACGAAGCCCCGCCTGCCGAAGCCTTGTGCGGCGGGCAGGCGTTTCGGCGAAGGCAGGGGAGAGGGTAGGCCTGCCTGCCGGTAGGCAGGGGTGAGGGGGAAAGATTTTAGGTTTCAGATTTTCAATCCACAATCTGCAATCTAAAATCATGATGTCTCACAGGGCGGGATCTTTTCGATGAGTTTCTTCTTTCTCGCGGGCGTGAGTTCTTCTTTGACCACCCAATCTCTATTAGCAAAGGTGTCATTACCCTTGATGAGGAGCCATTCCTTTCCAGACCCTCTTCCTCTCATCAAAACGAGGGAGAAACCTCCCTTCAATTTCCTTCCGTTTAGAGTGAAACGGAGTTTCCCCTGTCTTAAGGCGATCTCAGGATCTCCTTCTGCCTCGAACTCTCCGGAGTCCCAGATGAGGACAGAGCCGGCTCCATAAAGACCCTGAGGAATGACTCCCTCAAAGTCACCATATTCAAGGAGATGATCCTCCACCATTACAGCAAGTCGTTTATCAGAAGGATTCATAGAAGGCCCTTTGGGGATGGCCCAGGATTTGAGAACGCCGCCTATCTCCAGCCTGAAATCATAATGGAGGCGGGTGGCATGGTGCTCATGGACAACGAATTTCATCTTTTCTCTAAAATTCTTCAAATTCTACGAGTTGATTCGCAAGATTGATGAGCTGGGTGGTATATTTTGGAAAATCAGGAGATGGGGAACCTAAGTGTTCACGGATTTCCTGGTTGGTAAGTTTGATTTTCATCGCATCATTCCTGATTATCCTTTGCTCGGATTTAAACTAAAGTTTGTTTCTTAAAATACTTTGCGGAAGGTTCAATCTCGACAAGTCCACTTCTGATGAGATGACGATTAACGAAGGTTTTGTTCTTTAAATAGAGATAGACCAATAAATTGTCTTGGTCATCATACTTTTTTTCGTCGAATTTTAAAAAAACTTTTTGACCATTGATGAGTTTTTGAAGGAATTCAATAGCCTCTGTTTTTTTCCCATCCACCGGCTTTACCCCAATCAGTTTCACCTTCAAACCCGTATCTAACTCAACTCGATCTGGGGACTCTATTCGTTTAATAGAATACAAGTCCCTTTTTTCTCGTTCTTTTCCATCTATTTTTGAGCCGAATTTGAATTTCTTGGGATCAACTTTTTTATCAAATTTAACAGGGTCTCTAAAAATATACGGTAGTTTATCTATTTCTGATTTAAAATCTATTTTAAGCTCAGGTTGTTCAATGATTTCGAAGGTTGCCTCATCTTTGAACAATTCTCTGCTATCCATCCCTATTTTTTGCTTGATCAACGGCAGAAAGTCCCTATTAATTTCATAGCCCATTGAATTTCGATCCAAGTTTTTTGCAGCGAGTGAGGTCGTGCCGCTTCCTAGGAAGGGGTCAAGAACCGTTTCGCCTATAAAGGAGAACATTCGAATAAGGCGTCTGGGCAATTCTTCCGGAAAAACTGCAATGTGCCGATCTTGCTTCTCGCCAGGGAAATTCCAGTGTCCATAAAAATATTCATTCCATTCTTTAGTAGTAAGTTTAGACTTCTCCTTCCTCTCCTTTGAAACCCTCGGCGGTTCTCCCATTTTCTTGAAAAGTAGAATAAATTCATAATCTAATTTAACAATCCCATTTCTTGGATATGGAAAAGATCCCATAATAGTCGCTCCTCCCGTCGTATTCATCGTGGTTACTTTTTGCCAGATAATTGCACCCATGTAATCAAAACCGATTGTCTCACAAAACTTGATGATCTCTGTTCTGATGGGGATGATCTTATACCGACCGTAATAAACTGACCTGGCAAATTGGTCACCGATATTCACGCAGAGGCGGCAACCCGGGGATAGCACCCTGTAACATTCATTCCAGACAAGGTTCAGATGATTGATATAATCTTCGTAGGTATCGTTAAACCCAATCTGTTCTTTGTGTCCATAATCTTTGAGTTGCCAGTAAGGTGGAGAAGTGATAATCAGGTGAACGGATTCGTCAATTATCTCCCTCATTATTCTCGAGTCACCGATGATGATTTTGTGATTCGTCTTCATTAAAATTAGGGACAACCTCCTTTTTTCTTGATAGGAGGTCTTCCGCGTTCGCTCGGTCTCATTGGTCTTTCCTTTTTAAACATGTGGTGGTTCTATTTGTTCCCCTATGGGAAATATGATGAGGATAACCTGGAGCAACAACCCTTGCAATTCTTGACATGGAAAGATTTTACCAACCGCCCATTCCACTGTCAATTTAAAACAGGGGGTTGTCCCTATTACTTCTTACTCATCTCCATAGAGTTCCGGATAAAGCTTTCTTGCGCAGTCCGGGCAGATGCCATGGCTGAATTCGGCTTCCGAATGATCCCGGATATAGCCTTCAATTTGATTCCAATAGCCTTTGTCGTCCCGTATCTTTTTGCAGGAGGCACAGATGGGAAGCAGGCCGCTTAGCTTTTTAACCTTTGTGAGGGCTTCCTGAAGTTCTTGAATCAGTTTTTCTCGTTCCTGCTCTGCCCGCTTCCGCTCGGTGATGTCACGGACGATGCTTTGATAGAATTTTTTCCCTTCCACTTCAATGACCCGTATACTGGTTTCTACCGGGAAGGTGGTCCCATCCTTACGTTGATGTAGGGGTTTCAAATACCATTCCTTTTCGATCTTCAACTTGCTTTACGAATTCATCAAGGAGCGGTGTTTCAGGGGATCGTAGCTGCCGTGCATTCAATTGAAGCAATTCACCCCGGGTATAACCATAAGATTCAACAGCCCGGTCATTGGCTTCGACAATCTTCAATTCGTGGTCCGTCAGAAGGATAATATCATTGGCATATTTACTCAGGTAATCAAAGTGCTGGATCAAGGCCTGGTGTTCAAGCTCTGTCTCGTATTGTTTCTGATAAAATTGGGCAGTCTTATGACGCCATAAGAAACCGACACTCACTCCTGCGGCAAGAATCAATGTACCTACTAGAATGATTGCAAACCAGGCGTGTTCGCGAATGGGGGCATAGATTTCCTCCTGGTCAATCTTAGCGATAAGATACCAGGGGGAGCCTGGAATTGCCCGTACGGCTGCGAGCACCTTAACACCACGATAGTCTAAGCCCTCAACGATTCCTTCGACCCCGCGCATCCCCATCACAGCCGGCATCTGTTGTTCGCTGATCGGAATGCGGAGGGAGAGTGCTGTATTTTTCTGATGACGGAGTTCATTTAAAAACACAGCCTCATTCCCTTCACGGCGAACGAGTAGACTCTCAGCGGTACGGCTGGGTGTGGGCCATGTCTGAATAAGAGGGTAGAGGAATTGTTGGGGCTCAATCCGTATCAGGAGGACCCCCACTGGTGACCTAATGCGATCCCTGGGAACAAGAGGAATTAAGATATCAATATGGATATGGCGGGTTGTCTCGTCCCGATAAAGGTCGGTAAGAATTACCTTCTTCGTCTTGATTGCTTCTACAATAAAGGTTTGTATATAAGACCCAACCGGTTCATCTCCAACGGCCACTGATAATCGTGCTCTTCCTTTTGCATCGAGGAGAAAAATGCCACTGTAATCAGAGCGTTTGCAAAGGGATTCCATCCAGGAAAGAACTCCTTGTCTGAGGGACATCTCTTTAGTATTTAAACAATCTTGGAAATGATGAAAAGCTGAGGGATTTTCCAATATCACTTCTGCGTCTGACATCCTTTCTTTACGCCAGTTCGTAATCTGGCTGGCTTTCAGATCAGCAATGGCGAGGAGTTCATTCTGTTTTTCTTTTTTTACATGTTGTTTCTGTGTATCATAGTAAAAGTACCCTGCAGTTCCAATGCCGATAGCGAAAAGAAAGAAGATAAGAATAAAATGCCAGGGGGTTTTAGGAGATTTAAGTCGAATGGCCATAAGGAACTCCTATCTTTGAATTGTTGATATAAGTCTACTCAATTCTGGACAATGAGTCAATCTCAGGGTGTTTTCTTGAGGGCAATCAGGATTCCGGTGAAGATGAGGATTCCCCCGATGATTTTTAAAGGAGTCAATCCTTCTCCGAGAATGAAGAAAGCCAGGATGGTCGAGCCCACGGGTTCGCCTAAAATGGCAATGGCTACCAGAGGGGCCGGAAGATATTTCAATGCCCAGTTGAAGGTGGTGTGACCGATGAGCTGGGGAACGAGAGCGAGGAGAAAAAGATAGAGATAGGTGGATGATGAGAATCCGAAGAAGGGTTTTTGAGAAATGAGAGAGAGGATGACCAATACGATTGCTGCGGCTGAGTAGACAGGAAAGATGTATGAAAGGAGATCCTGCCCCTTTCTCATCTTTCTTCCGATGAGAAGGTATCCAGAGGCAGTGATAGCACCCAGAAGGGCCAACCCGTCTCCCATCAATGCATCACTGGAGATAGACATATCTCCAAAGCTGATCAAACCGCTTCCCAAAATGGAAAGGGTAATTCCGAGGATGAGATTCAGTCCCACGGGTTCTTTGAAAAAGAGCCAGGCTCCTATTCCGACAAAGAGGGGATTGGTGGAGACCAGAACCACAGAGCTGGCCACAGAGGTGAATTTCAATGAGGTGATCCAGAAGGCAAAGTGGAGGGCAAGGAAGGTGCCGGAGAGAATCAACCATCGCAATTCGGATCCATTCCATCCTTTCCAGACCCTTTGGTAACCGGCGAAGGGAAGCAGGAATAGAGAGGCCAGGGTCATCCGGTAGGCGGCGATAACCAATGCCGGCGCATCGCAGAGTTTGATGAAGATCGAAGCCGTCGAAATGGCGATGATGCCTGTGGCCAAGAAGAGATAGAGACGAATCATGCGAATCAGCTTATCTCAATCTGAAGTCATCATCAAGTTATAAATTGAGGTAAGGACACATCCCTTTTTCTTGTTTTTGGGAAAGCCTCTGTCCTTAAATAAAAACGATTTTAACCTTACTTTAGCCTTTAACCTCACCCTTGCAGTTGGCTTGACAGAAAGTGGAATAAGAGATATAAAAACTAAAAATTTACAAAGGAGGTTGTTTATGAAACAGAGAGGATGGAGGAAAATCATTTTTGTGTTTGGCTTTTTTCTTATATTGATACCCCTTATCTCCTTTGCTCAAACCTATCCTACCAAACCCATCAATCTCATTGTGACTTTCCCCCCAGGGGGAACACTGGATACCAGCACACGGATCCTCGCAAGCAAAGCTGAAAAGTTTCTCGGCCAGCCCATCGTGGTTTCAAATGTGGGTGGAGGAGCAGGGTCCGTCGCACTTGGCCAGGTGGCGAAGAAGAGGCCGGACGGTTACGACATAACAAGTTGCACGAGCACAGGTTTAATCAGGATTCCCCAGTTGCGGGCTGTCCCCTATGGCCACGAAGATTTTGTCCCCATCATGCACTTTACATCTGTACAGTCAGGTGTTGTCGTGAAATCCGATACCCCCTTTAAAACCTTCAAGGACCTTATTGAACATGCGCGAAAGAATCCCGGAAAGGTCAACTATGCGACCTCCGGGGCGGGTTCACCCATGCACATGGCGATGGAATATGTTGCTGAAAGAGAAAAGATTCAATGGACCCATGTGCCTTACGCCGGGGGGCACCCGGGCTCGCGGCTGTATTGGGAGGACATGTCACGTCCATGTCCGATAGCACGGAGTGGCTTCCCCATGTGAAGGAGGGATCGCTCCGACTCCTGGTCACCCACGGGGAGAGGCGAATGAAGAGCTTTCCCAATGTCCCCACACTCAGAGACCTTGGATATGATTTCATTAATGAAACCGTTTTCATGATTGCGGCTCCGAAGGGGACGCCTTCAGCAATCGTAAAACGGCTGGACGAGGCCCTCCATAAAGCCATGGATGACCCAGAGTTTATCAAGACGATACAAAATCTGGAATTTGATGTGGCCTATCGAAATTCCGAGGATACAAAGAAATATCTCGAGGACGCTTATAACCGGTTTGCCGTGATGATCAAGAATCTCAATATTATCAAAGAGCCTGAAAAGAAATAATGAAAACCTTGGATCAGACAAGCAGCCTCTTCTGGCTGCTTGTCTCCCTCTCTGTCCTCGTCGAATCCATCCGTTTAGGAATCGGAACACCTCGGAATCCAGGCATGGGTTTTATGACCTTCGGGGCTTCAGGAATATTGGGAATCCTCTCTCTCGTTCTGTTCCTTAAAGCCTCTTTGAAAAAGAGAGAGGTCAAGACCCCGCCTCTCTTCGCTGGAATGTTCTGGAAAAGAATTCTTTTTGTTCTCATTGTTCTCACCCTCTATTCCAGGATGATGCCTGTCCTGGGCTACCTCATCAGCACCTTTCTGTTGATGATCGCCCTTTTCTGGGTTCTTGAGAGAAAGAGAGTCATCTGGGTTTTGGTCTCATCCATTCTGGCCACGCTGATTACCTATTTTGTCTTCTCCAAATGGCTCAATTGTCAATTCCCGGATGGTCTATTTGGCCTTTAAGGGGATAGAATGGGACTTTTCGATAGCATCCTTTACGGTTTTCAGGTCACATTCCAACCCATCAATATACTTTTCTGTGCGATTGGTGTGCTGGTCGGAACATTGGTAGGGGTGTTGCCTGGCATCGGTCCTGCCGGCGCGATGGCTCTCCTCCTTCCGGCAACCTTCAGATTTCCAGCCACTTCAACCATTATCATGCTGGCAGGGATCTACTATGGCGTCCAGTACGGAGGCTCTACGACCTCCATCCTGGTCAATATCCCTGGTGAAGCCTCCTCAGTTATTACCTGTATCGATGGGCACCAGATGGCCCGTCAGGGCCGCGCAGGTCCTGCGCTAGGGATTGCCGCATGGGGTTCTTTTATTGCGGGAACAATCGCCAACATAGGATTGATGTTTGTTTCTGTTCCTCTCGCCAGGGCGGCACTCAGTTTCGGGCCTCCCGAATACTTTGCCTTGATGTGCACAGGGCTGGTCATTGTTACCTACCTGGCCCAGGGGTCTATTTTGAAGGCCGTGATGATGGCCCTGGTGGGCATTATCCTTGGAAGCATCGGACTCGATATCATCACCGGTCTTCCCAGGTTCACTTTCGGAATCAATGAACTGACCGACGGAGTGGGCATTATCCCGCTGGTCATGGGTCTTTTTGGAGTATCTGAAATCTTTGTCAATTTGGAGGAGAATCTTAAAAGGGAAATCTTTAAAACCCACATTAAAAATCTATGGCCCTCCTTAAAAGATTGGGCTCAGGCCAAGTGGGCCATTGTCAGAGGGTCCATCATCGGGTTTCTCCTTGGAATTCTCCCCGGAGGGGGGGCTGTGATTTCAACCTTCGTCGCCTATGCGGTGGAAAAGAAGGTTGCCAAAGAACCGGAAAGATTTGGAAGGGGGGCGATTGAAGGGGTAGCCGGTCCGGAGTCCGCAAACAATGCAGCGGCAGGAGGGTCCCTCATTCCACTGCTTTCGCTTGGCATCCCTCCCAATCCAATTATGGCCATCTTCTTTTCCGCCTTGATCATCCATGGAATCCAGCCCGGTCCTCTCCTGATCAAACAGAATCCTGATCTTTTCTGGGGTTTGATTGCCAGCCTGTACCTCGGCAATTTCCTCCTCCTCATTCTTAACCTGCCGTTAATCGGCATGTGGGTAAAAGTACTCGAGATCCCATACAGGATCCTTTTTCCACTCATCCTCCTTTTTTGCCTCATCGGGGCCTATAGCATGAATAATGTCATCTTCGATCTCTATGTGATGATTTTCTTCGGGGCAATAGGATGGATCATGAGAAAATTTGGTTATGAGGCTGCACCCCTCATCCTGGCCTACGTACTGGGTCCCATGCTGGAACAGGCCCTTCGCCAGTCGCTCCTGATTTCACAAGGGAGTTTTCTGATCTTTGTTAGCCGTCCCATCTCCGGCATTGCATTAGGTTTTGCCTTTCTTCTCCTGCTTTCTAACCTCTTCCCTTATTTCAAAAAGCGGCGCAGAGAATATGAAGGATTTAAGGAATAAGGGTCTTGTAAAAAGTCTGAGAAGGTTATTTTCCGTCATTCCTGCCCCGTATTAGGTACGGGGTAAACTCCAGCAGGAATCCAGTCTTTTCGGGTAGATAGAATCTTCTGGATTCCCGTTCCCCGATTGATACCTTCGAGGACAAGTTTCACGCCTGCGCGCTGAAGCGCTACGGCGCGCAAGCACGGGAATGACAGCTTTTTACAAAATCATCAAGTGTAGAGGTGCTGATCCCAACCTCTTGAAAGGACGCGCTTGATAAAGAGAGAAATCCCCCTTACCATCACCGATGCCTATCGTCACCGGTTTCCCAACCTCGCCTTTGGAATAGGAACCATTCAGGACTGCGCCTATTTTGAAAAGAGTGAAGCCTTCAAAATCTATAAGAGGGAAGTTCTTCGAAAGATGAGAAGGAGGGCCAGCCTTGCCGAGATCGAAAAAAGGATCAACCTCTATGATCAGTTCTTCAAAGATTGGGGCTATCATTGTCCCCTTCCCGGCCATCTGAAACGAACGATTGAGATGGGATTTCCGATCGTCAACCTCTATATCGACACCCATATCATGGCAGAGATGTATCATGGAATCCTGATGGCCATTCAGGATCTGGATCGGTTCGAGGGCGAATGGAGGCTCGACCTTGCTCATGAGGGAGAGACGTTTCAGGGGGTATCAGGAAGGATGATCCTCTGTAAAGAGGAAGAGATTGTGCTTCGTGACGAAGCAGGGATCGTCTGCTCTCTCTTTCAGGGGCCTGATTTTAGGACGAAGGTCGAAGCCTCAAGCAAGAACATAGTGGTCTATGTCTTTACATCGCCCGGGATTCTTGAAGAGCACGTCTCGGATGGGCTTCAATTAGCTCTTGAGATTTTAGAAAAATTTGGTTATGGTAAAGAACCCTGGTCAAAAATATTTAAACCATAGTAAGGAGTTATTAGAGACTGTTACGAAAAAAAGTGAAAAAATGCTTTCGAAAAATTTATTGGAAACGAAATCTATAATCTTTTCAGAGCATTTTGAGGTTTAGCTAAAACAATTTGGCTTTAAATCATCGGTTTATTGCCTTATATTAGGTTGATCAAAAAATGACAGGTTTGTCCTTATTTTTTAACTAGTTCCGAGTTTTTTCGTAACAGTCTCTATTAGTTCGGAGTTCGGAGACACAATGATTTTTTAAGGATTTAGACTCCGAACTCAATACTCCGAACTCCAAACTCGAATTTAAGGAGGAAATTCGTATGCCACTCGTTCAGATCAGTATGATTCAAGGAAGGACTCCGGAGAAAAAGGAGGAGTTAATCAAGAAGGTGACCGATGCCATTGCCGATGCCCTTCAGGTTCCAAAAGACCGTGTGAGGATTTTCATCAATGAATTGCCCAAGGAAAATATCGGGCATGGAGGCATCCCCCGTTCCAAGATGGACCTTTGAGAAACTACATGGAATGGTGGAATAATGGATGAATGGAATAATGGGTAAAAATAAAAAGATCTAAATCTTTTTAAACCCAGTATTCCAATATTCCATCTTCCATTATTCCTTTCCTCTTAGTCTCTTTGAAACCTCTGCGGTGAGTTGGCAGACCCGTTCTGCCAATGGGATGGGAAGGTAGGCGGTTCCGCAACTGGGGGTGAGGATTGCTCTCTCTAAAAGCACTGGATCGATTCCTTCTTTTGAAAGAATCTCCACTCCTTTCCTGAAGCGCTTTACCAGACTTTGAGCATCCTCTTTTTGAATATCCTCGCTGGTCGGAATGAGACCCCAGGCC
>JASEIE010000130.1 GCA_030024065.1 Thermodesulfobacteriota bacterium | reverse complement strand
TTACATTTTTTTAAAAAATTTATCTCTTTTCATAGGGGGGCTGAACTGTTACAAAGAAAGGAGGAGCTAACATTGCCTCATCGGGTGGATAACCGAGGGGATTTACAAGAGTTTCAGCTCAATGCTTTTCTTCATTTCGGTCTAAAAAATCGCTGAAATTAGGTTTTACCAAATTGCTTTCACAAATTATCTATTCGACATACCAATAGGGAAAGGGGGTGATGAATGGTATTGAAACAGAAATGGTGTTTGGGAGAGAAACACACACCTCGTAAGTCTTAAGAAAGGAGGAAAAAGAAGATGAGAAGATTTGTTTATTTAGGAATGACTCTATTTTTAATCTCGATTTGGTTAACCAATGCTGCCGAGACTTTCGCCCTTGACAAACCCAAAGATTACCCAAAGAGACCCATCGAAGTGGTCGTCCCTCACGGTTCGGGATCGGGTGCGGACATATTCGCACGAGCATTCCTCAAGGATGTGGAGAAAACGCTTGGCGTTCCATTGAAATTCAGCTTCATGCCCGGAGCAGCAGGGGCCATTGGGACCGCCTATGCCATGGATCAACCGGCCGATGGCTACACCCTCTTTCTGGTGAGCTCGGATATTGTGATCAACTTTGCCCTTGGCCGGGTCAAGTTCGGTATTGATGACTTTATCTGGCTGGCCAAAGGGATCCATGAGATTTCAGCCCTTCACACCAGGACCGACAACAAAAAGTTTCAGAGCGTCAAAGACATATTAGACCACTGCAAGGCAAATCCAGAAGCGAAGCTTACCGTTGCCTGTTCTGGAGCCTTGGGCATCGACCATGTCTGGATCGAGCTTCTAAACAAACGGGGGAATATGTGTCTCAAATTCATCCCATTTGACAAGGGCGGAGAGCGGAAAGCGAGCTTCCAGGGAGGCCATACGACCTTCCAATCCGATGAGTTGATTGATATGGAAGGGCTTACCCAAGCGGGCATTTCCCGTCCGATCCTAGTTGGTTATACCGAACGGGTCAAGAAATATCCTGATGTACCGTGCACTAAAGAACTCGGCATTAGTAATTATATCGGACGGTGGAGGGGTTTTGCGCTCAAAAAGGGGACGCCCGAACCTATTGTCAAATACCTGGATCAAGTATTTGAAAAATCTTTTAAAACTCCGGGGTTTCAAAAATTCGTGCATGAAGACGTTGGACATGAACGGCCTGCCTATTTAGGCGTCAAGGATTTTAAGAGTTTTGTCGCAGAGGAGTTTAAAGACTTTGCCGAGATTGCGAAAGACCTTGGTTGGATCAAGTAGTCACCAGGAAACGTAAGGGGGGATTCATACGATGGGAGAGAAATTCGTTACAGGGTTGATCCTTATGATCGCTGTCGTGTGCTACGGGGTTGCTACCAAGATACCTCCTCCATTGGTGGAATCCCCCTTATCTGCAGGTTTCTGGCCAAAATTAATCCTAATTTTACTTATCGCCGCGTCAGGTATTCAAGTTACAAAACTGTTACTCAGGAAGAAGGAGGTTGAAGAGCGACTGGCCAAGGAAATAGGAGAAGAACGAAAAAAGGAGGAAGAGGAAACAGGAGAGAGGAAGGTCTTTTCTCTACTCGTCTCTGGGGTTATTATTTCGTTTCTCTATATTTATATCCTCAGGTGGGCCGGTTTCATTATTACCACACCTGTTTTTATGGCAGCCTTCATGTACATCACTGGGTTCCGAAAAAAGCTTATGTTGGCCGTTGTTCCCCTGATCACTCTCACCGTTTTTCTTCTCATGTTTGTGAAGGCCACTTATATCCCGCTCCCTCGAGGCTACGGCATCTTCAGATCCATCAGTCTCTTATTCTATTAAATATAAGGTGCCATACGAAATGTTCGATAACTTACTCATCGGATTAAATTTCATCATCGACCCGATCAACTTTCTGATTATTATTGCTGGCGTTCTCCTAGGCGTTGTGATCGGAGCCCTGCCAGGACTTGGAACCGCAGCCGGAGTGGCTATCCTTATTCCCGTTACCTTATGGATGAACACGGCTCAGGCCATCTCCATGCTGGGAGCGGTCTATGCTGCGGGAACCGCCGGCGGGTCGATCACCTCGATTCTATTCCGAATTCCAGGCGAGGCCCAATCCGCCGCCACCCTGTTCGATGGATTTCCAATGGCCAAGCAGGGCAAGGCCGGAAGAGCCCTTGGACTGGCTATGACGGCTTCTGCTATCGGAGGAACATTCAGCGCCATCGTGTTGATGACCGTCGCGCCCCAGTTGGCAAAGGTCGCCTTAAAATTTGATCAGGCCGAATATTTCGCTCTCGCCATCTTTGGCATGAGTACCGTTACAAGCCTGGGAACCAAGAATCAGATCAAGGCCTTAATCTCTCTTTTCATTGGATTATTCGTGGTCACCGTGGGATTGAGTGAGGTTTACGGAGTGGAACGGTTCACCTTCGGGAGCGCACGCCTCCGCTATGGGGTTAGTTATATTCCCGTAATCGTCGGTCTCTTTGGCATGTCCGAGTTTTTTAGAAATGCATCGACAGTGGTTTTTAAAAAGACTGAATACAAGGCACAACCAACCAGAATGCAGTTTGGTGTGATCAAGGCGTTTCTCCGCATGAAGGCAACGATGATCCGGTCTATCTTGATCGGGACGTTTATAGGAATTCTCCCCGGTACGGGTGGGACTGCCTCTTCGCTGATTGCCTACAATGAAGCAGTCAGGGGGTCCAAGCATCCAGAAAAATTTGGAACCGGCTACGATGAAGGGGTCGCGGCTCCGGAATTCGCCAACAACGCAGCCACCGGTGGAGCGATGATCCCCACTCTCACCTTAGGGATTCCCGGAAGCTCGACCACGGCGGTGATTATGGCTGCCATCATGAGCCATGGCCTGACACCAGGACCTAACCTCTTTCTTTTCGAAAATGAAATGGTATGGGGTATTTTTGGAGGGTTCTTTGCAGCCAATGTCATCATGATCTTCGCAGGTCTTTGCGGGGTCTGGATGTTTGCCAAAGTACTCAATGTGCCTCGCGCCATTCTAAACTGGTGCATTTTCATCCTCTGTTTTATAGGGGCCTTTGGAATCAACAACAACCTTTTGGATGTCTGGATCATGTTCGCCTTCGGGTTTTTAGGGTACGCGATGGAGAAATATGGATTTCCCCTGACACCGCTCGTTCTGGGTATCATTCTCGGGCCTATTGCTGAAAATGCACTGTTCAGAGGCATGATGCTCTATGACTCCTTCTGGTCATTCTTTACAAGGCCGATCAGTGGGACGTTACTGGCCTTGGCAATCCTTTCCTCTTTTTATCCAGCGATCAATACCATTATCCAAAGAATAAAAGCGAGAGCCTCTGTCTGGTCACAGAGTTTCAGACATTAGCTTATACCCCCTTCTCTTTTTTATAATTCCGAAAAAAGAAGGGTTTTTTTATGGCAATTTATTTTAAGAAAGAACCGCATGGAGATAGGAGAAGAAAATGGGAGAAGTAATCCATACCTCACGCATCAAAATTGTGAGGGAGAGAGGCCCCACGAGGAGGGCCATGATCGAAGGGTTTGATGAATCTGTCTATTATGGCGTTCATGGCGGAATCAAACGCTTCTACAAAGTGGAGCCTGACAAGGAACATGCCGCTACCCTCGATCACATGGTGGCTGCGGTTGCCGGTTGAATGATGGGAACGCTGGCCACAGTGTTGGCCGGGAAGAAGATCCCTACCCCCGAACAACGCTATTGGGCAGATGTGGAAGGCGATATCGAGGACGTGAACAACGTTCTGAAAATCACCAGGATTCGGGTCCAGTATCATCTTAAAGTGCCTCACGAAAAGGTGGATGAAGCCAGAAACGCCTTTACAACCTACTTAACCTCTTGCCCTGCAGCCCAGAGTGTAATCGGTTGTATCAATATAAAGGACGATTTGGTGATTGAGGAACTGAACGAGTGAAGGAGATCAACTCAATGGCGAAATTCGATAAATCTTCCATTCAAGAGATAAAGGATAAGTTGGAGGTAGAACTGTTAGGAGTGGTCTCTTTAGAGACCTGCAATTCAAAGGAGCTAAAAAGCAGGGCCACTTCCCTTTTACCGAAGGTAAGATCCGTTGTGGTTGTAGGCAAGGAAATATACAAAGAGGTGGTATCCCTGCTGAACCCTTCCAAGGAGGCTGGAGAAGCTGAATACGGAGAGCTGCTTGTTCCTCATAGCGATTATCTCAATGGTCAATTGAATAAAGTTTTCCACCATTTAGCTGGTTTTTTCCAGAAAGAGGGTTATCAAGATTTGCCCCTGCCGGCCAAAGGATGCCCGACCGACCAGAGAACTCTGACGGCCATCTTTTCGTATAAACATGCAGGGCAGCTGGCTGGGTTGGGAACGATTGGAAGACATAGTCTATTGATCACACCCGATTATGGTCCCCGGGTGAGGTTGGCCTGTTTACTGACCGAAGCTCCCTTAGAAGGTTCTTTTAGGAAGCCAAAAGATTATTGTATCCATTGCGACGCCTGTATCCAACAATGTCCTGCCCAAGCCATTCATATCCCCGGACCGGATGAAGCCTACTCCATGAACAAATTCGCTTGTCGAACTTACCGTCAGGCGGGATTGACCTGCGGAATGTGTATTAAAGCCTGTGATGAGGTCTTGGGATGAAGCGGGAGCAAACAATGAAAGGACTGAAGCAGAAAATTCAGAGGTTGGCCAGGGAGAACGATATCGACCTCATCGGGTTTTCATCTGTCGAAAGATTCAGAGAGGCACCCCCTGGAAAGAGACCCACCGACTTATTGAAAGATGCAAAGACTGTGATCTCTTTCGGAATCGGCATAAGGAAGGGAGTCAGGGAAGCAAACATCAAGGCATACGAAGGGCTGAGACCGTCGATCTATATTTACATGATCTTTGGATATAACTTGCTCAACACACTTCTTAACCAATGCGCTTTCAAGATCGCCAAGCTCCTCGAGGAAAAGAAGTTTATCGCCGTCCCGATCCCAAGCAGCCCACCTGCAGAATATAGAAGACTGATGGGTGTCTTTTCCAATCGCCATGCGGCAGTGGCTTCCGGACTGGGCAATTTTGGCTGGCAGTCCCTCCTTCTCACCCCTCAATTTGGACCGAGATTGAGATTGGGAAGTGTCATCACCAATGCAGAGATCAAAGAGGATCCTCTCTTAACCGAAAGCTTATGCAAAGGTGAGAACTGTATGGTCTGTGTAAAGGTATGCCCGGTCAAAGCAATTCATCCAGAGGAGGGGGTGGAGCTTGAGATCGGAGGTACCCGCTACCGGTATTCAACCATCGATAAATGGAGATGCAGAATTGGAGAACAGGGCCACGCCAAACTCACCCTGGGTTATACAGAATACGACGGATCAGGGGAGGTTAATGGAGAGACTTATCTCCAAAGGCTGAAGGAGGAAGACCCCTGGCAGAGGCTTGAAAGGCAGGGGCCTTACTGTGGCCGATGTATCATCCATTGTCCTGTTGGCCTTTGATTCAAATCCAACCCTGTTTTAAATTTTGCTATGATTTCGAATTTCATAACTCGAATTTATTATTCCGTTATCGCTTGGGATGAGGGAACAACTCCAGCTCCTTCATCGTTCGTTGACATCTCTCAAGGTAGGCTCCCTCGGTTTTGACCCCGTGAAGATACCGGTCCAAAGAATCCACATCCTTTAAGAGTTCAACGAAGGGGTCCCCAGAGTCGATCCATTTATCATCATGTTGTGTAATGGCTTTGACGATCTGGTCCTCCTCTTCTTTTGTAATCCTCGGAAGTGTTATTCCCCCTTTGGCATTGTATTGTTCTAAGATATCATGAACATATCTCTCTGCAACCTGCGCATGCTCATCCCTCTTTTTGTTCATCACCACACCGATATCGTGAAGGGCAGCAGCGATGCCAGCTAATTCTGGATCAATCCCCCGGCGAATCGCTAAAATCTTTGCAAGCTGGGAGCTCGAATACATGTGCATGATGTTCCAACGAATGGGAAAATCCCTTCCCTCATCTGGAAGATCTTTCATCTCCGAAAGGAGCATCGTAAGAATACGATTCAACCGTCTTACCGATAAGCCTTCTGGATTAGTGTTCATATTTTCACTTAGCATCATTGACCCTCTTTGAACTGTCTAATGAAAAATTGGTGTCCAAGCTCACTCATTGATTGAAAATCGCCCTCCGATATGGTAATTAAATAGGGTATGGTTCGAGAAATCTACCTCGAACCATTTTCTTCGCTTCGATTCTAACAGGATTGGATGATTTATGGAAGAGATCGATCAGGAGAGAATTCCCCATCATATCGCCATCATCATGGATGGAAATGGCCGCTGGGCTAAAAAGAAGAACCTCAGCCGGATCAGCGGCCATATCAAGGGAGTCGATGCTGTGAGAGAAGTGGTCACGGCCTGTCGCGAACTTGGAATCAAGGTTTTAACCCTCTACGCCTTCTCCGTTGAAAACTGGAGAAGGCCCAGGGAGGAGGTTGAGGCATTGATGCGGCTATTGAAGGAATATCTTGCCAAAGAGTGCGAGGAGATGGTTCAGAATAATATTCGTCTCTCTATTATTGGCAAAGTGGAGGACCTTCCCTCCGATGTCCACACCACCCTGGAAAAGACGATCAAACGGACGGAAAACTGTGGCGGGATGATTCTCAATCTGGCATTGAGTTATGGAGGCCGTGCGGAGATACTCCATGCCGTTCAGGGGATTCTCTCCGATTTAAGAAAGGGGAAGATTAAAGAGGAGGATATCGACCAGCAGTTTTTCGCAAAGTATCTCTGGACATGGGGACTGCCCGATCCTGATCTTCTCATTCGGACTAGCGGTGAATTTCGCATTTCCAACTTCCTTCTCTATCAGATCGCTTATACAGAACTCTATGTGACCGAAACCCTCTGGCCCGATTTCAATCGGGAAGAACTCCTGAAAGCGATCGCCGATTATCAATCGAGAGAGAGAAGGTTCGGCCTGACCAGCGAACAGATCAATGGCATAGAAGAATAAAGCGATTGCAGATTGCGGAATGCGAAATGCGAAATAAAATTGAGTTTTGATTAACAACCTGAGACTTAAAATGATCCATTCCGAAATCCGCAATCCCTGCCTGCGGTAGGCAGGCGAATTCCGAATTTAAAAAGCGTATGGGCAAAATCGAAAAAAAGAAGGTGTGGACAGCGCTCCTCATTATCCCTCCCTTCGTCCTTCTGATCGCATTAGGACCTTCCATCCTTTTTACCCTGATGGTTCTCATCACCACCCTCCTTGGCCTTCTCGAATTTTTTAACCTCGCCCTTCCTCAATCCGGACGGATCGAACGTCTCATCGGGATTGGACTGGGATTGATCCTTTCCATCCTTTTTTCCTATGGAGAGGCAAGAATCCTCTCTCCTCTCCTCGCCCTCACCCTCCTTATTCTCTCCGTCCTCTTTATGGCCACCTCTCGGAACCTCTCATCCGTCATTCCCAATTTAGGCGTCACCTTCTTCGGGATTTTCTATGTCGGATTTCTCCTCTCCCATATCATCCTCATCCGAAACCAGACAGATGGGAGAATATGGGTTCTCTTCCTGATCATCACGATCTGGGCCGGAGATATCTTCGCCCTTTTCAGCGGTACTCTCTTGGGCAGACATAAACTCTACCCGAAGATCAGCCCGAACAAAACCTATGAAGGGCTGGTGGGAGCGATCCTCGGGTCGGTCATCATTGGACTGGCCTATGCGCTGTTGTTCATCCCCTATTTCGACAGAGGAATTTGTATCCTCGTTACCATTGGCCTGGGAGTTCTGGGCCAGCTGGGAGACTTCACCGAGTCAATGCTGAAACGGAGTGCCCAGGTGAAGGATTCAGGGACCCTCTTCCCGGGCCATGGCGGAATACTCGATCGCATTGACAGTTTTCTCTTCTCCGCTCCTTTCTTCTACCATATCCTCCCCTATCTCTTGAAGGAGACCCCATGAAGTGTCTGGCCATCCTCGGTTCCACAGGTTCGATCGGGGTCAACACTCTGGATATCGTCCGCCAGTTCCCGGAACAATTTGAGGTCATCGGCCTCTCTGCGGGGCGCAATACCCAGCTGCTCAAACAGCAGACCCTCCGGTTCCGCCCGAAAGTCGTCTCGGTCCTCAATAAGGAGTTAGCCGAAGATCTTCAAAGGGAACTCTCGGGACTGTCTGTTGAAGTGGTCCACGGAGTGGAAGGCCTCATCCGGGTGGCGACCCATCCTGAAGTGGATCAAGTCGTCTCCGCGATTGTCGGTGCAATGGGACTCATCCCGACCCTTTCAGCCGTCAAGACGGGAAAGGCTATTGCACTGGCAAACAAAGAATCGCTGGTCATGGCCGGCAAGATCATCATAGAGGAGGCAGAGAAGAATGGCGCCCGGATTCTTCCTGTGGACAGCGAACATAGCGCCATCTTTCAGGCTTTACTCGGCCATAGAAAAGAGGAGATTCGCCGTCTCATCCTCACGGCATCAGGAGGACCCTTCCTTCACCTCCCCCTCTCCAAACTCCATGATGTCACTGTAAAAGAGGCCCTCAATCACCCTCACTGGGAGATGGGAAGAAAGATCACCATTGACTCGGCTTCCTTGATGAACAAGGGTCTGGAGGTCATTGAAGCCCACTGGCTTTTCAACATCCCCGTGGAAAAGATCGCTGTCCAGATCCATCCCCAGAGCGTGATCCATTCCATGGTGGAATATATCGATGGCTCCATCATCGGCCAGATGGGGATTGCCGACATGAGGATCCCGATCTCTTATGCCCTCTCTTTTCCTCAACGTCTGAACCTTAACCTGCCCTCCCTCGACCTTTCTGGGGTGGGCGCCCTCACCTTTTCTCCCCCTGATCCTGAAAGATTCCCCTGCCTCCGGATGGCTTATCGATCGATCGAGATCGGAGAGACCATGCCCGCCATCCTTAATGCAGCCAATGAGGTGGCAGTGAACGCGTTCCTCGAGGGATGGATCAAATTCACCGATGTTCCTCCCCTTCTTCAGAGGGTGATGGAAGAACATGAGGTGAAGACGATCCGCACGATCGAAGATATCTTGAGAGCGGATCAGTGGGCCAGAGAAAAGACAAAAACCATCATAGAAGGGAAAAAACTGTGTTGACCACCATCATCTCAACCATCATCGTTTTGGGAATTCTCATTTTCGTCCATGAACTGGGCCACTTTTTTCTGGCAAAGAGACTAAGGGTAGGAGTCCTCACCTTCTCGCTTGGTTTCGGACCGAAAATCTTCGGAAGGAAGATCGGAGAGACTCAATATCAGATCGCTGCTGTCCCGCTGGGAGGATTTGTCAAACTCATCGGAGAGAATCCTGAAGAAAAAGTTGGAGAGGAGGACCTCTCCCGCTCCTTTTCAAACCAGCCTATATGGAAACGGGCATTGATCATCGGCGCTGGCCCCTTCTTCAACTTCTTCCTTGCTGTGGCTCTCTTCTCTACCATTAACCTCTTCGGTATCCCTTACGCTCCTCCGAAGGTGGGAGAGGTGAATCCCGGCCTTCCTGCAGAAATGGCAGGTCTCAAAAAGGGAGATCTCGTCCTCTCCATTGACGGCAAAGAGGTGAGGAAATGGGAGGACCTCTCCAGAATCATCCGTTATAGCAAAGGGAAGGAACTGATGCTAAGGGTGAAACGGGATGGCGAAATGCTTGAAATGAGGGTCACCCCAAAAGCCTCCACAGTGAAGAATCTCTTTGGAGAAGAGGTGAGCACTTTTGTGATTGGCATCACCCATTCAGGAGACGTTCTCATCCAGAAAGTCAACCCTGCGGTTGCCTTGTGGAACGGCCTGATCCAGACCTGGCAGGGAATCAAATTGACCGTGGTGGGGATTGCGAAGCTAATCCAGGGGGTGATTCCGGGAAAGACGATCGGAGGTCCCATTCTGATCGCCCAGATGGCTGGAGAGCAAGCGAAGAGAGGGTTGTTGAGCCTGGCCATTTTCATGGCCATCCTCAGCATCAATCTCGGGGTGATCAACCTCTTTCCCATCCCCATCCTTGACGGAGGTCATTTCCTCTTTCTGACATTGGAGGCTATTCTGAGAAGACCCATCGGTATCAGGAAGATGGAGATCGCTCAACAGGTGGGCCTCATCCTCATCATCCTTCTGATGCTCTTTGCTTTCTATAATGATCTGATCCGCATCTTCTCTCCGGAAGGAGGCCTCAATTTCTAAAGCCCTCTCCCTTTGACGGTTCAGGGTGAGGATGATTACTAATCAGTCCATAATTGTATGGACACTTCTGTTCATTTAAGCCGTTCGTGCTGAGCCCTTCGACTCACCGTTCGCCCTGAGGCTCT
>JASEIE010000012.1 GCA_030024065.1 Thermodesulfobacteriota bacterium | reverse complement strand
GCGAGCAAAGAAATCTTGGAGAGCGATCTCGGCTTCTGTGATATTTTTACGGAAGGGAAAAACTATGACCTACCGAAGATCGTCGAAGACTTAGGGGCTCCCTTTTCAATTCTTTCTCCGGGTGTTGGCATAAAACTTTATCCTTCCTGTGCGGCGACCCATTCCTTCTTGGACGGAATCTTTGATCTCATCCGTCAATATGATATCAAGGCAGAAGATGTGGATTCTGTAGAATGTGGGGTGTTTTATCGTGTTCCGAAAATGCTAATCCACTCCAACCCTCAGACGGGCCTGGAAGGGAAGTTCAGCCTCGAATTCTGTATCGCCCTGGCATTACAGGAAAGGAATGTAAGTATTCGTCAATTCACCGATTCAAAAGTGAAAGAACCGGAAATTCAGCAGTTAATCAAAAAAGTTAAGAAGGAGGTAACCGAGGAAGCTGGAAAGAAAGGGACCGCATATCCGATTGCAATCCTAACGGTCCACATGAAAAATGGAAAAAGTTATCCCTGCAGAGTTGAAAAGAGGAAGGGAAGCCCGGTCAACCCGCTCAGTGCCGAAGAAATCATAGACAAATTCATGGATTGCGCCCAAATGAATTATTCTGCCGAAGAAAGCCGCAGGATATTTGACGCAATTATGAATATCGAAAAGGCCGAGGATATCGGAGAATTGATTGGACTGTTTTAGAGTCTATTCAGGGCGGATAATAAGTGCCTGCCCTTTTGCAAGCGAGGTTGAGATGGAAAGTCGCACAGACACGGATGATAGAGGGGGATGGTGATGAATACTGCTCATACAAAATTGGAGAAGGCTCTTAAGCTCATGAATCAAAGAGGACTGAATGGGTTGATCATCTATTCGAACGGGGTCTGCAATATTTTGCGTCCCAGTTATTTGCACTACTTCTCGGAGTTCAGGCCCATGGGGCCTCGAAATGCCGTTATTCTGTCGAAATCTGGAGAGGTCACCCTCCTGGTGGACCCTCCCTGGGATTCGTTACGGGCTTCTGAAAAGAGCTGGATCAAAAATGTGCAGGGTGGGAGAGACTTTGTCAAGGATCTGATCGGCATCATGCGGAGGTTGAAGATCTCAGGTCCTGTCGGCGTGGTGGGTTCAAGAGAGATGACTCAAGAGGTCTATTCCGTCATCAAAAAAGAAGCCCCCATTGAAATCGCTGATGATATCATCGAGGAGATGGCCAAAGAGAAGACAGCGGAGGAGATAGAGTTGATTCGAAAGACAGCAAGGATTGCCGATGTAGGATCCGAGGCCTTTGTGAATTCCGTACGGGTGGGTATTCGCGAGTATGAGCTCGTAGCCGAATTGGAATATGCCATGCGATCCGCAGGCGCAGATGACATCTTCATCCTCCTGAGTTCAGGGAGACACAATAACGAAATGCACGAACCGACAGATCGAAGGCTCAGAGAGGGAGATATTGTCATCGGTGAGATCACTCCTGTTTGCAAAGGGCAATTCATCCAGCTCTGCCCAACGGTGGTCATCGGGAAGCCGGCATCGATTCTTGTGGAAAAATATAACATCCTTATCCATGCCCTCGAGGAGTCATTGAAACAGATGAAGGCTGGCGCACCCGCATCCATCATCACGATCGCCATGAACCGCATTTTTAGCGAGGCCGGTTATGCCAAGTACTGCAATCCGCCCTACATGCGATCACGAGGGCACGGTTTTGGCGTAGGGTCGATTGCGCCGGGAGGAGAGATCACAGACAAAATGCAAGTCAATCTGGAGAGACACCAAGTCATAGCGGTTCACCCGAATCAATATATTCCCGAGACGGGGTATCTGGTTTGCGGGGAGACGGTCTTGGTCACTGATGCAGGGATCGAGCGACTAACAAGGAACGAGATAAAACTTTACACCAAAGAGGGATGACGATGGAAACGATGCAGCCCAATTTAAAGAGTGGCCGGAATACATGGGATCGAATCAATATGCCCGTGGAAGAATTCCTGGCGAGGGTCAAGAAAATCAGACAAAGAATGGGAGAAAGAGGAATCGATGTTCTTCTTCTTTACGGAAATGCCTACAATGAATATGGGAATTACTGCTATTTGAGCAACTATGTTATACGTCTCCCCCAGGGGGCAATGGTGGTCGTTCCAAAAACAGGAGAGTTGAGCGTGATATTCGAAGGCGCCTTGCGGGGGGTGCCATCCGTAAAAAAGACGACATGGATCGATGACATTCGGGCAACCGGAGATGTATCCAAGGAGTGTGTCAAATATTTACAGGAGAAGAATCTCATCCCTTCTGTCATTGGGGTCGCGGGCCTTAAACAGCTAATGCCACACCATCAGTACCAATTCCTCCTTGATTCACTCCCGAAATGCAAAATCGTCAACGCTGCCCCTTTCATCCATGAGTTGAGAATGATCAAGTCACCGATGGAGATTCTTCAAATTCGGAGGGCCTCTCGAGTTGTTGTCCATACGTTTGATTTTATCACCAGCACTTCCTTCATGGACCTTCGTGAGGAGGCTCTTGAGGCGGCCGCGCGACGGGAGGCGCGGCTCGAAGGGGCGGAAGATTTCCGAATGATGATCGCCAAGCCATTTGAAGAAAGATGGGCGTTCAAACCTCCAGAAGAGAAACCCCTACGATCAGAAGACAAAGTGATCATCTATCTGGCCGTGGTATTCGAGAGATACTGGGCTGAAGCCGTCCGGACGTTTCACCTAAGAGATTCTTCTTTTGTTGAAATCCGACCCGAAGAAGTCAAAACACTTTATGAAACAATCACGGAAGGAATGAATGCCGGAAAGAAGGTATCGCAATTCTATAGGGAGACCATGGCGAAAATCAAAAAAGCGAAATTCGATATCCTCCCGGATTATGGATTGGGGCAGGGCATAGGCCTCAGCCCGAAGGAACTTCCAATGATTGCCAAGGAGGACCGAAACATTCTTGATCAGGGGATGTGTCTTTCCCTGCGTCTTGGGGTTTGCGATAAGGAGATCGGATCTGTCATGGTGGGACATACCATTTATCTCTCAAGAAGGGGAGCAGAAGTGCTCACTTGATACAGAGCGGGAGTCTAATTTAACATGAGGAGGGAAAGAGATAATGACGATTGTTGAAAAGATTTTGGCTAGGGGATCGGGTCTCAAAAAAACATCACCGAATGAATATGTTACAGCCAAGATTGATATGGCCATGATGCCTGAAGCGTTCCGACTGCTGCTAACGGTGCTTTCGAAGGGAGGCATCCGGGAGGAGGCTTTTAGGATATGGGATCGTGAAAGATTTGTCGTTGTCACTGACCACAGGGTCCCCCCTGCTTCGCTTGCGGTCGCCGAAAATCAAAAGATCAGCAGAGAGTTTGCCAAGAGGTTGAACGTGAAGTATTTCTATGATGTCTTCCCGGGGGTCTGTCACCAGATTATGGTGGAGAAAGGGCACGTCAAGCCAGGAGACCTGATTGTAGGTGCTGATTCCCATACCACGACCTACGGGGCGCTCAACGCCGCATCCACGGGCATCGGCGCTTCGGAAATGGCTTATGTCATCCAGACGGGCGAATTGTGGTTCAGGGTGCCGGAAACAATCAAATTTGAGATCAATGGCAAACTGCAGGATTTTGTTCACTCCAAGGATATCATCCTCTCCATTGCAGGGAAGCACACGATCGAAGTGGCCCAGTATAAGGCGATTGAATGGATGGGATCGGCTGTGGACGAGATGAGCCTCGATAGCCGGTTGACCATGGGGAATATGTCTGTGGAGCTGGGAGCAAAATTTGGAATCTTCCGGGCCGATCAGAAGGTAATCGACTATATCCGGGCTCGGACGGATAAACCCTTTGAACCCGTTGAGAGCGACCCGGACGCGGTTTATGCAGAAGAATACATTATCGATGGAGCTACCCTCGAACCTCAAGTAGCCCTTCCTCACTCGGTGGGAAATGTGGTCAAGGCCAGAGAGGTCAAAGACATCAAAATAGATCAGGCAACAATCGCTTCCTGCTGTCATGGTCGAATTGAGGACTTGGAGATTGCCCTGCGGATGCTCAAAGGAAAGAAGGTGTATCCAGGGGTGAGGTTTTATGTCGCCCCTGCTTCGTGGGAAGTTTATAAGGAAGCTTCGGAGAGGGGCTTCCTGAGCAAGCTGATCGAATCCGGGGTGATGATTGGCAATCCTACCTGCGGGTTCTGCACAGGGCTTCAAGGGGTTCTGGCAGCAGGAGAGAAATGCATTGCAGCGACACCAAGAAACTTCAAAGGTCGAATGGGAAGCAACGATGCTGAGATTTATCTGGCTTCTCCTGCTACTGTGACCGCATCAGCCATTGC
Organism: Thermodesulfobacteriota bacterium; assembly: GCA_030024065.1. The sequence continues at coordinate 24,240 of JASEIE010000012.1, read as the reverse complement.
AGGAAAAATCGTTGATCCAAGAGAGGTGATGTAAATGGAAAAGATCAAAGGCCGAGTGAGAAAATTTGGAGACAATGTCGATACAGATACAATAGCGCCTGGACCCATTCTTCAACTTCCGGTCGAGGAGATGAAGAAACATGCGTTCAACCCTGTTTACCCGGAGTTTTACAAAACCGTGAAGGAGGGAGACGTTATTGTCGCGGGCAGTAACTTTGGATGTGGGTCGAGCAGGGAACAGGCAAACATGGTAGTCAAAGAACTGGGATTTCGTTTTGTGGTTTGTGAATCCATGGCAAGGATCTATTTACGTAGTTGCATTGGACTTGGAATCTACCCGATCCTCCGAAAAGGGGTCAGCCAAATGTTCGAGGAAGAGGACGAAATCGAAATTGACATTGAACGCGGAGAGCTAAAAAATTTGCGAACAGGAAAAACCATCTCCTTTGAACCTCTTTCAGGCACCCCCCTACAGATATTGAATGCGGGTGGAATTATTCCTATTTTAAAGAAGATCACAGAAGAGAGTTCATTGTAGAGAAAAAAGATCGTTGAGAAATATCGCCCAGATTCATCAAATTATTTCCAGGAAAGGGTAGGGGATTCTGAAAAACTCTATCTGGCGCAGGAGAAAGGTGTGTGTGTTTGGCCATTCGAGTAATAGAACAGCTTTGGATCACTCATGCCCTATTGAGAAATGGCGTTGATATCTCCCACTTGACAATTCATAGCGGCTCCCCTATCCTGGAAGGCAATAGAGAAGTTGCTTTTCATGCCCAACCTCCTCATCACTTAATGATTACACTAAATGCTTATTGACTTAACTCATAACGAATCGACTATCTTTCTGATATATATGGATAATTCCTTGGCATATTTTTTCTGAGCGACATTCGTAATTAACTTGTAATATCATGGTGTTGCCCCCTTTTATTATGAGCAAAATCAATAGGCATTTTACACTATTCATCACCCTTACAGGAAAATGGGTTTGAGGCCCGAATGTATTATTGTCTGAAAAAGGGATAAGTCAGAAATGAAGCGGTTAAATCAGACTACCAGTTTCTTTCTTATAGGTTTTTCTGTGTTGATTATCATTTCGAGCCTGAAAGTGGGCGTCGGCAGTCCCCAGGCCCCAGGGCCAGGGTTTATGGGATTTTTAGCTTCTCTTCTTCTTCTCTCTCTTTCATTGGTCATTTTTGCTAAAGAGAGCCTGAAGTCGGCCAAAGAAGAGGGGAAAGGACATTTCGGCTGGGAGAATTTGTCCAAACAATTCATTTTAACGGTTGCATTATGCGGTTATGCCTTTCTTCTGGAGATCTTAGGATTTCTCCTTTCCAGTTTCATCCTCATGTGGATCATGCTCCTCATCGATAACCCCAGAAAATGGTTCTACCATATGGTTGTTGCGTTCATTGTGGCCAATGTGAGTTACCTTGTCTTATATAAATTGCTCCGGGTTGTGCTCCCGGCTGGCATCTTCCGTATCGGATGGTGAAAAATGGACTTTTCTCAAGGCATCCTTTTGGGATTTCAAAACTGTCTTCAGCCCATTAATTTACTCTATTGCTTTATTGGGGTGCTACTTGGCACGTTGATTGGGGTTCTACCCGGAATAGGGCCTACAGGCACCATGGCGATTCTCTTGCCGGTAACTTTTTATGCTCCTCCTCTTGCCACCATCATCATGTTGGCAGGCATCTATTATGGATCCCAATACGGAGGATCGACCACCTCCATTCTGTTGAACATTCCCGGGGAACCATCTTCCGTCGTTACCTGCTTAGATGGCCACCAGATGGCCCGTCAAGGAAGGGCTGGGCCAGCCTTGGGAATATCTGCATTTGGGTCGTTCATTGCAGGGACAATCGGTGTTATTGGTTTGATGATGCTTGCGCATCCTATAGTTCGTTTTGCCCTCAGATTTGGCCCCCCTGAATATTTTAGTCTGATGATTATGGGCCTGATTATCCTCACCTACCTGACGCAAAAGTCTTTGATTAAAGCCATCAGCATGGGAGCTCTCGGACTCATATTAAGTTTTGTTGGAATGGACATCGTGAGCGGTCAGATTCGATACACCTATGGCATCGATGTATTGCTGGAAGGGGTACGGATTGTCCCTGTTGTAATGGGTTTTTTTGGGATTGCAGAGGTTTTTGAAAATCTGGAAAAGAAGGGCATGCGGAGTCTATACCAAACTCATATCAAGGGACTTCTTCCGAGCCTGAAAGACTGGGCAGACTCTATCTGGGCCATCGCCCGGGGGACGGTGATTGGTTTCTTTTTAGGAGTACTTCCGGGAGGCGGAGCGCCTGTGGCTTCATTTGTGGCCTATGCTGTTGAAAAGAGAGTATCAAAGCATCCCGAAAGACTGGGCAAGGGAGCGATCGAAGGCGTAGCCTGCCCGGAATCCGCAAATAATGCCGCTAGTAGTGGCGCCTTCGTCCCCCTCCTGACTCTTGGGATCCCTTCCAACGTGGTGATGGCCATGCTCTTTGTCGGTCTGCTGATCCACAACATCACTCCTGGCCCCTTGCTCCTTAAAAACCGTCCGGATATCTTTTGGGGGGTCATCACGAGCATGTATATTGGAAATGTCATGCTTTTGGTCTTGAACCTTCCCTTGATCGGGATGTGGGTTCAGATCACAAAGATTCCTTTCCGTTTGCTATTTCCGATCATCATCCTTGTTTGCATTGTCGGCGTATATACTCTCAACAATTCAGTCTTTGATCTATGGATCATGATCATTTTCGGAGTGGTAGGATATGTCTTGAAGAAGTGCCAATATGAACCCGCTCCACTGGTGTTGGCTTATGTTTTAGGACCTAAGATGGAGCAGGCAATGCGACAATCCCTGATCATCTCCGATGGAAGTTTTAAGATATTTTTGGTTCGACCCATCTCGGCTGTTTGTTTAGGGATTGCAGCTTTCTTGTTGATCACTGCTATTATGGGATTCTCAAAGAAAAAACGGCTTGAAGTGGTCGAAGAACAGCAAGAGTGAGGTTTGGGATTTTTAAGAAATACAACAGAGACATGTGATGACTCTCAGCCGTGATTTAGCCTGGTCCACTCTCGATCATGTGTATCGCTCGAGCATTGCCCACCAGTTCGCCCGCTACGCCCTCGCCCTTGACTACGAACTGCTTCCCAAAGAGGTTGTCCATCAAGCCAAGAGATGTTTGCTGGATGCGCTGGGTTGCGCTATCGGAGCCTATGAGGCTCCGGGGCTTCCCATTTGTGAAGCCGTGGTAAAGGAGTTGGGGGGTGTAGGGGAGGCGACTGTATTCGGTTCCGGTCTGCGGACCAGCGCGCTTAACGCTACACTGGTAAATTGTTTCCTGGTGCGTTTTCTCGATTACAACGATTTGGGAGGAGGCGGTCACAACAGCGATGCTATGCCGAGTATTCTCGCAGTCGCTGAACGAGAAAAGGCGACAGGACGAGATTTCCTGACCTCCTTGGTTATTTCCTATGAATTGGGAGCAAGGGTCAGAGACTCTATAAAGGGCCCATCCTTGGAGGATAGAGGTTGGAGCATCGACATCCGGGGAGGGCTCAATGCGCCTCCTGCTTTAGGCAGGTTGATGGGACTCGGCGGGGAACAAATCGCAAATGCTATTGGGATTTGCACTGGTCACTGTCTACCCCTGGGAATATTGGATGCGGATAGGGAAGAAATGACAATGATGAAGAACCTTCGTTTCGGCTTCGTCGCGTATCAAGCCATCCTGGCCTGTTTATTGGCCAAGAGGGGATTCACCGGCCCCGTTCGTGTAGTCGAGGGGGACTCAGGGGTACGCGACACTATTTTAAAAGGTGATATGGATCTGGAGCGCCTAACGAACTTCAGTGGCTGGCGAATTCTCAAAACCCGGCACAAGTACTTGAGTGTCAATGGGAGCAGCCTTGGGCATGTTCTCGCCACGTTGACCTTAGTGAAAGAGCATGATTTGAGTCCTGAGGACATTGCGGCGGTTCGGATCAAGGCGTGTGTACGGGAATACAATCATACGACGACTCCTGCAAAGAAGTATCCAAGAAATGCTGAAAGTGCAGACCACAGTGCTTTTTATATGACAGCTATTGCAATTAAGGAACGAAGGGTGGGTCCCGAACAGTTCAAGCCAGAGAAATTCACGGATCCTATCGTACAGGAATTGATAGAAAAGATAACAGTAGAACCCGATCCAAGTATGCCTATCAAATGCTTTCAAGGAAGCTCGGAGATTACAACCAAAGACGGCCGTCAGTTACAAAAGCGCATTGACACCCCTCATGGCCTTGGGGATGAACCCCTTTCGGATCGGGAATTGGAAGATAAGTTTAGGGAGATGGCTTCAAAATACATGGAAGAGCAACAGATTCAGAGGATATTTGACACCATTTGGAATCTGGAAAGTCTCGATGACATAGGGATGACATAGGAGAATTGACGAGATTGATGATTTTTAAAGGCAACAGGCAATCGTTCGCTCTAACCTCATCCGGCTCAGGAGGCGTTTCGACTCCAGGATGATGGATCATTAAATGAACAGGGCAAAAGAAGGGAGGTGAGACCTGGAGACACGGTTAAGGATGGAAAGAATTTCGGCTGTGGCCCGGCAGACTCAAAACAGTGAATTTAATAACCCTAAGAATAACTTTTAAAAAGGAGGAATCGTTATGAAGACAGCAAAGATGGGATTTTTAATACTCTGGATGGTGTTTTTAAGTTTTAATTCGATGGCTGCAGAGACGGCTTATCCCACAAGACCAATAGAGATGACCATTGGATTTGCCCCTGGTGCTGGAACAGATCTGGGTGCAAGAATGATCGCCGAACATTCAAAAAAAATTCTTGGGGTAGACGTCGTATGTGTCAATAAACCTGGAGGGGCGGGAAGAGTGGCCATGACATTAACCTCCAAAGGAAAGCCTGATGGCTATTCATTGGGGGCCACAACATCGTCTTGCATTGTTGCATCACCCCATCTTGAGCCGGTTATTTACAAGTTTGAAGATTTTACTTACATCAATCAATATGGAACCCTTAATTTTGGAGTTTCGGTAGTTCAGGGCTCTCCTTTTAAGACCTTTAAAGAAGTCATCGAATTTGCACGGGCAAATCCTGACAAATTAACCGTGGGTATTGTCGGAGTGGGTACGACCGATCATATCGCTTTACAGGCCTTTGCTCTCTTTGAGAATCTGAAAATTAAATTTGTCCCCTTTGATGGAGCCGCACCGACGTTGACGGCCCTGTTAGGAGGGCACGTTATGATAGCCAGCACTGCGAGCTCAGGATATGCCCCCCATGTTAAAGGGGGAACACTCAGACTTTTAGTCACTTATGGTGAAGAGAGAATGGAGCAATCCCCTGATGTACCCACATTAAAAGAACTGGGCTACCCTTCTTTAGTCATCCAAAGTTGGTACGTCATTTATGGGCCAAAGAACATGGAAACTTCGATTGTGAAGAAACTGGAAGATGCCTTCGGAAAGGCGATGATGACCCCTGAATTCAAAAAAGTAGCTGACCATCTTGAAATTTATACGAAGAAGCCATTGTTTGGACAAGAGTTAACAAAAGCTCTCAGTAAACACTATAAGGATAATGCGGAGCTGTATAGAAAATTGGGATTGATCAAGTGAGAGAAGTACCGGCAGTCTCCTGAAAAGGTCGTTTTTCTCAGGCTGACCAAAAATGTCCAGATACAAGGCGTCCGAAATCCTGAGGAGTGAGGCGTACTTGGTTGTACACCGCAACGACGAAGGATGAGTGGAACGCAGCAGATGGGCGTTTTTCAGCAGTTAGAAATATCAAATCTTGAGGGGAAGGGAATGACAGCAGAAAAAGCAGGCATCACACAAGAGATTGCTGAGTTCATTGTCAGCTCGCGATACGAAGACTTTCCTTTGGAGATTCTCCAAGTCGCCAAGCGCTGTATCATTGATGGGACAGGAGTGATTTTGGCGGGTTCAACAGAACCCTGTGTCCAGATTGTTCGGGACTACGTGCTCTCAACCGGAGGTAAACAAGAAAGCACCTTCTTGGGCAAAGGAAAGATCAAAGTGCCGGTCCGGTTTGCAGCATTGGTTAACGGGATAGCCGGGCATGCGATGGATTGGGATGACACAGCGATTTCCAAAACCCCTGAGCGTGGGGTCCTTCTTCACCCTACGGTGCCCCCATTGGCTGCAGGGCTCGCCATGGGAGAAAAATTGGGTGTTTCAGGCCGAGATATACTCACGGCCTTTTTGGTGGGGTTCGAGGTGGAATGCAAGTTGGCCGAAGCGATCAGCCCGGATCATCGTATGCGGGGCTATCATACCTCTGGAACGTGCGGAGTTTTCGGGGCAGCTGTGACCATTTCAAAATTGATGAGGTTATCCGTCGAACAAGTTCGATCTGTGCTCGGGATGGCAGCGAGCATGGCTGCCGGCCTCGATGTGAATTTGGGTGCCATGGTGAAACCCCTGCATGTCGGACGGGCAGCAGAGAACGGGGTCATCTGCGCCCAACTCGCGACTTTGGGGTTTGAAGCGAATCTGGATGCTCTTGAAGGACCTAAAGGATTCTTTCAAGCTTTAGGGGGAGGATTTGATCCGGGGCGAATCCACGGAAAGCTGGGGCACCCTCTGGCCATCGTCGAACCCGGGGTTTCGATCAAACCCTACCCCTGCGGTGTTGTCGGACATTCTACGATGGATGCAATGCGGAGCCTTGTGGCAGAGCATCATATCAATCATGAAGATGTGGATCATGTCAACGTGACAACAGGATCTAATATTCTTCCTCCGAAAGGCCCACTCAAATACAAGAAAGCACAAACTGCCCTCGAGGCCAAATTCAGCGTGCCTTTCCAGATGGCCAGTATGATTATTCGTCGAAAGGCCGGAAGGATGGAATTTACTGATGAGTTCGTTCAAACACCGGAGGTCCAAGAGATGATGGGGCGGGTGGAGACAGAAGTAAATCCTGAATTCGATGCCATGGGCCGCAACAAGTATATCAGTGTGATTGAAGTGCGGCTAAAAGACGGGAGAATTTTCAAAAGGCAATCTGCAGTAGAGTTGCAGGGCAGCCCACACAATCCTCTCAGTCCAGAGGAGCTTGCTGAAAAGTTCAGGGACTGCGTCCAACGAGTGTTAAACAGCGAACAAGCGGAGAAGCTTTTCCAAACAATCGATCAGATAGAGGAGGTTCAAGACATTCGTGTATTGATCGATAAGGCCTGTATTCTCTAACCGTGACCCATGCAGTGGCTCCAACCTCTGATCGGTGGAAACCCCTGACTGGGGTAAGCAGGACAGGGAGGCTGAGCCCTTGGCCCGAAACTTCGGAGTGGGCTCAGTTGAGCCCATAGGCTAAAGGCAAGCCCCAGTCAATATGCCAGTGACACCAGGGGGCATGCTGCTAATATTGCAATTTAAAAAACTGCTCCCAATCATTTCTTCCCCTTTCAACCAACTCCAAATCCGTTTCGCTCCATACCCTCAATCGTTTCCACGCCGAACTTGAGGTCGTATTTTGACCCCATTTTATGACTCCAGTGGCTAACCCAACTTCCGCAGTTAGCGATACAGAATCCTTTGTTAACGCGGGCTTAGACTTTTTTCAGTCACTATTTTCTGCTTAGTCACTATTCTGGCCAATCAGGAATCCACCTATGGGTTTTTAGATGAAGATATGCCCAAGACAAGTAAAAAGGTTCCACCGACTGCGGAAGTTGGGTTAGCCATTCGTAATTATTGAATATTATTTTTGCAGCTGTAGAAGATCAGTTTAATATACCTGTTCCAATCTGTTATTTTTATTAATGCTATCCACGGCCGAGAAAAGGCATACTCACCGGAAGCACGATGCTCTCAAACACATTCACATCCTGTGGCAACGCCGCCATCATTACAGCAACCCGTGCAAGATCGTTGGGAGACATGATGCCCTCCAGGCGGGCCTGGTCTTCGCGGCCGTGCCAGAGCGGTGTCGCCGTATTGCCAGGGTGTAGAATACAGACTGCAATGCCGTGGCCTCGCGCGTCGAGGGCAAGGGACCGCGTCAGTCCCTCGAGCGCGAACTTGGACGTTGTGTAGGGCGCGGAGTTGGGGCGAGGCACCTTCGCCGAGATGCTGCCGATGTTGATGATGCGCCCGGAACGCTGGCGCTTCATGATTCTGAGCGCTTCACGGCTGCACAGGAAGGCTCCGTTGAGATTGACATCGAGCACATTTCTCCAAGTCTCCAGGCTCAGTTCGTCGGTTGGCGTCCTGGAAGTAATGCCGGCATTATTCACCAGAATATCGACCCGACCGAAGGCCTCCATGGTCTGCCGGAAGAGGCCCACGACGTCCTCCTCGAGCGTCACATCCGTCGGCATGACGAGTGCGGTCCCACCTGCGCCTCGAATTTCTCCGGCCACGGCCTCAAGCTTTTTGCGGTTGCGCGAGGCCAGCACCACCTTGGCTCCCTCAGCCGCATACGCGACGGCGATGCCCTGTCCGATGCCTGTGCTTGCTCCTGTTATCACTGCGACTCGATCCATTAGCTGCCCCATGACTGCCTCCTCGGTTGAAGCTTACTTGACCGGCAAGTGCCCCGCAAGCCCCGCCTCTTAGGCGGGGTCAAGGGGCACAATATAAATGATATTTCATTTGCTCGCTTTCCGCTCGCCACTACGTGCCCGGGAAGCCCCGTCCTGTGGACGGGGAGCTTCACTCGTAAAATAATATGCGAATAAAAATGGGAGTGTCAAGCGATTCCAAAAAAGGAATCATCCGAAAGAAAGAGGCGCTTTCGTTTTTCCAGTTTCCTCTCATTCAGGACGAGTCAATTTTAGTGTTGACACATTATTTATAATGTAATATATAGAAGTATAGAACTTCAATCTGCGATAGGTTATAGCACAAGCATGATGAAAAGCTTGTTACCTGCCTATTACCAAATTAAGGAGACGATAAGGAACTGGATCCTTAATAAGGAATTTACCCCCGGCCAGAAAATACCCTCTGTTCAAAAACTTGCAGATCAATTTAAGGTGAATCACCTGACCGTGCGGCACGCCATTGAACATCTGGAGCAAGAGGGTTTTTTGGTCAGCAAGAGAGGGTCCGGCACTTTCGTATCCAATAATGAAGCTCTGATAAGCAGTATGAGCACAGAGATTACAGGATTTATGGATGAGATATTTTATCAGGTCCAGAAAGCTAAAACAAAATCGGCGGAAATGAAAGTCATCGAACCACCGAAAATCGTAAGGGAAAAGTTAGAACTCGGCGATAAGGAAAAGAAGGTGTTACAAATCAAACGGGTACGCTTTTTGGATCATATTCCTTTTAATTATGCCGTCAACTACCTTCCTATGGAGATTGGGTCAAAAATCGTTAAAAAAGAGCTTTTTAAAAAACCATTATTACAAATTCTTGAGCAGGATTTTAATATTCAGTTTTCCGAGGTAGTTCAAATTATTCAGGCTTCGTTCGCAGACTCAGAGGTTTCCGAAAAATTAGGAATACCCTGCGGGTCGCCAACGCTGTTTGTTGAAAGGGTATTGTACACAAAACATCGGAAGCCGGTTCAAATGTTTCAAGCTCATTATCGCGGAGATTTGTTTAAATACATTGTTCGAATAAAGAATATTCGAAAAAAGAATGGGAATATCTGGGTCCATCACGACAGGGTAACCTCTAAAAAATAACTAACAATATAATATAGGGAGGAGTAAAAATTGGAACTTACAGATTTACAGAAGCGGATGTTGGAGGGGGAGTATGGGGAGCCGGTGAGACAGGGGATGGAAATCATCGTACAACTGGCTGATTTTTGGGAGGCTCCTGGTCTGATTCCCGTTCAGGGCGTTCATATGCCGGGTGCATCGGTAAAAACGGCACGACGGGCTGGCAGGAAGTATATCCGGTGGTGCGCAGACTCAGGGGCCCAGTTTGTGACCACCACGACCCTAAACCCCGGGGCCACCGACCTGACGGGCATCGATGTGGGGGTTAGCGAAGCTACCCTGAACCAGCAGATGGAGATTACCGAATCCTATAAGCGGATGGGGGCGATCGAATGTCACACGTGCACCCCTTACCTGGTTGGCAATTTGCCAAGATTTGGTGAGCATGTGGCATGGGGGGAGTCGTCGGCAGTGGTGTTTTCCAATTCGGTCCTGGGGGCAAGGACGAACCGTGAGGGTGGGCCGGCCGCTTTAGCATCGGCCCTGACCGGTTTTACAGCGGGATATGGGATGCATTTGAAAAAGAACCGGATGGCTTCGATTCACGTCTCTGTCGAGTGTCCCCTTTCGGATCCCAGTGAATTTGGGGCTGCGGGATACTGTCTTGCCAAACAATACCCGGACGCCCTTCCGGTCTTTACGGGTTTGCCTGAGCAATGTTCCATGACCAGCCTAAGGGCTTTGAGTGCCGCCCTGGCAAGTTCAGGCTCGATCTCGATGTTTCATGCTGTGGGTCTGACACCGGAAGCCCCGACGCTGGAGATCGCCACAGGGAACAGAAAGCTTGAGACGTTAACGATAAGGGAGAAGGAATTAAAGGAGACGATAGCGTTCCTTGACCGTAACGATCTTTCGGAGGTGGATTGTGTATTCATTGGGTGTCCTCATATGGATTTTGAGGAGGTGATACATTTAGGAAAGCTATTGTCAGGGCGGAAGGTCAATTCAGGGGTAGCTTTATGGTTGTATGCAGCCAACAGCATTTGGAAAAGCTGTGAAAGGTCCGGATTGACTCAAATACTGAGAGATTCAGGTGCGGTGCTGATTTCGGATACCTGTCCGAACATTACCATATTCAAAGAGGTCATAGAATCTAAAGGTTTTAAGTCAGGAGTAACCAATTCCGCCAAGCTTGCTCATTATCTTCCATCATGGGGCCTCAAGACCCATTTTGGATCAACGGAAGCCTGTATTGAGGCGGCGATTACGGGGAAATGGAGGGTATAACTGATGGAGTCCGTGGTGGTGATCAAAGGTTCAGGTGTGGGCAAGGGTGTCGTGAGAGGTTCTGCCTTGGTGACGAAGGAGCCGATCAGCTTTAACAACGGCGTGGACCCTACAACCGGCTTGGTAATCGAAGTAGGGCACGAACTGAAGGGGCAGAGTGTTGTGGGCAAGGTTCTTGTGTTTCCAGTCGGAAAAGGGTCGACTGGGGGGTCGTATGTTCTATATGACCTCGCGGATAGAGGGCTTGCTCCTGCTGCGATCATCAACTCCCGTGGCGACACCGTTATCGTGACCGGGTGCGTCATGGGAAAGATCCCTCTGATACACAAATGCGATAAGGACCCGGTGGAGACCATTGCCACAGGAGACATGGTAGAAGTCGATCCCCAAGCCGGAATCATTAAGGTGCACAAGGGGGGCGGTGATGTTTGAGTCGATGTTGCTTGGTGCGAAAGTGGCATTTTCGCCCTTAGGAATTTTTTATACGTGCCTTGGGGCAGCCGTAGGGTATTTAATTGGGTTTCTTCCAGGCATCTCGGCGAGTGTAGGGCTGAGCCTATTGATACCCCTCACATACGGGATGGACCCCGCTCTTGCCATGGCGATGCTGTGCGGGCTCCTGGGAGGATGCAATTTTGGGGGGTCCGTCACCGCGATCCTGTTCAATGCACCCGGAGAGGGATCGAATGCGGCTACGAGCCTCGATGGGTATCCAATGGCGCGCCAGGGAAGGGGCGCTGAAGCCCTTGGAGCGTCTGCGTCGTCAGGTTTCCTGGGGCATCTGATGGGCCTCGTAGCCCTCGTTGCAGTCATTCCCATTATGGTTCGGGTCGTTCTGCTCTTCGGGCCTCCTGAATGGTTTGCACTGGGGATCGGAGGCCTCTTCCTCGTCGCATCGGTCAGCGGAGGTTCCATGCTCAGTGGGTTGCTCGGGGCAGCCTTCGGCCTTCTCCTGAGCACACACGGAGTCAATCCTATCGTTGGAGAACCCAGATATACGTTCGGCCTGATGCCTTTATGGGATGGAATCCCCCTGGTTGTCGTCATCGTCGGATTGATGGCGATCGGAGAATTTATTCGGCTTTACAGCGAGTCCGAGATGATATCGATTACCGGGAAGTTATCGCCGGGCGGCACATGGACAGGAATCAAGGCAAGTTTCACCCACTTCCCTCTGGTTGCAATAAGTGGGATCATCGGCGTCGTGATCGGGGCAGTCCCTGGGGTGGGCGGGAATGTTTCCAGCTGGGTGGCGCTTTCTCAGGGCAGGGCCATGTCAAAACGCCCTGATCTCTTTGGAAAAGGCAGCGTCGAGGGCGTCATTGCTCCGGAGTCTGCGAACGACTCGGTCCAGGGCGGTGCCCTGATGCCCACGCTGGCACTGGGGATCCCCGGAAGCCCCAGCACGGCAGTGCTGCTGGGTGCGTTCATAATGCACGGTTTGGTCCCGGGCCAGAAGCTGCTCACACAAAACCTGCCTGTTGTGTTCTCCATCTGTTGGGCTCATTTGCTGGGTGCCTTTGTGTCGAGTTCTTTAGGATTGTGGCTATCCATCTACCTGGCAAGAATGACTGTTGTTCCCAGTAAGATTCTTGCCCCATTTTTAACGGTCGTCTCCCTTCTGGGGGTTTACGCGATGCGGCAGAGAATTTTAGATGTCATCATCGCTATCGGTTTTGGCCTTGTGGGTTATTTGATGGGGAAATGCAATTTTCCCAGGGTGCCCGTCATCCTGGGCTTTATCCTGGGGCCGCTGATCGAGCGTTCCTTGCAGGTTTCCCTGCAACTCTCGGACGGGTCTTATACGATCTTTTTTACCCGTCCCTATTCGCTGATATTCATGTTATTTATTCCACTGTCACTTGTGATGTCCAAGTTGCTTGCTCGGAGTGTAAAGGCTTTTCAAAAGTCCCCTGAATAAGTAAAACATAGAATAGAAAGGAGGATGTAAGATGAAAACCGCACGTACATGGTCCTTTGCTTTGGTCCTCATTTTAGCCCTGTTAGGCGGGAAAGTCATGGCTGCTTCTATTGCTGATTACCCCAGTCAGCCGATCACATTAATCGTCGCCACCAGCGCCGGCGGGGGATATGATTTGGGGGCAAGGAATATTGCCCGGTTTCTGCCTAAGTATCTTCCCAAGAAGGTGGATGTCATAGTGGACAACATGCCCGGAGCAGGCCAATTGATCGCTATACATGCATTATATGCTGCAAAGCCAGACGGATATACACTGTTGGCATGTAATGCTTTAACTGCTTTGCTGGCAGCCGCCACCCGGCCCGAAAGAGTCAAATTTGATCCAGTGAAATTTCAATACCTGGGAATGTGGCAGGACGATACAAGATCAATCGGTGTGAGCAACGCTCTCAAAGTTAACACGTGGCAAGAACTCGTTGCCAGATCGAAAAAAAGCCCCATTCTGGTTGGAACGGGCGGGAAAGGGACCGGGATGCACGTCGATCCGCTCATGATGGAAACTGTCAGCGGCGATCTGAAATTAAGGTATATTCACTACGACGGCAGCGCCCAGGTGACCCCTGCAATGGGTCGAGGTGAGATTGAAATGCAAGTGGCGATGGTAGGGACGATTGCTGAACTCAAGGAGATTAAAATAGGACGGCTTTTTTGCGTCCTTGATAAAAGACGGCACGAGGAGGCTCCAGACGTTCCGACTGCTCTTGAGGTGGGGATGCCTGAAAGCCAGCTGGACAGACTGATGGAGAACCCTTTCTACGGCGTAAACCGGGTAATCGCAGCTCCTCCCGGGATGGACCCCCGGATGGTCGCGCTGCTCCGGGATGCAATATGGAAGACCTTCCAGGATCCCGACTACCTGGCCCAATTAAAGAGATTGAAGGGCGATAATAACCCGATGAGAGGCGAACGGTACCAGGAGATCCTCATGAAGAAAATGAAAGAGGCTCAGGGGAATAAGGAACTCCTTGAGAAGCTCAAGTTTTAACTCCTCTAAGGACAATGCTGTTCATTTAAGCCGTTCGTGCTGAGCTTGTCGAAGCATGAACGGCTTAGCGACGCACCCTTCGACAAGCTCAGGGTGAACGGTGGCAGCCTAACTGAACAGTATTACCTCTAAGGAGCTTCTTTTGGGATTCCGTTACTTTTTTTAAGAGAGCAGAAGGGGTCAGCACCAAGCTGATGTGTTGCTTTGGGAAAGTGATCTAAACTTAAGGCCATTTTACTCTGGGAGGGCAATTATGTACACAAATCTCTCTACGACTTTTTTAGGAGTCCCTGTAAATAACCCCCTGGTTTCGGGAGCGGGTCCTCAGGCCGGGACGGTGAACTTGATCAAGAAGTACATCGACGCGGGCTTCGGTGCAGTATGTACTAAGACGGCATCTCAATTTGAGTATTACCACAAATATCCGTATACCCGCTACCACCTTGTCGGGTATGAAAAAGCAGGAAGGGGCAGAGCCTTTCGCGACTGGGTCTGGTTCCATAATGATCATAATGCCCCAGTTGGACCGGAGAAGTTTGCAAAGACCATTGCTCAGGTTTCCGACTACGCCCGGGAAAAGAATTGTCTGCTGATCGGGACGTTCGCTGCTTCAAGCGTGGATGAATGGGCCCGCTGCGCCGAACGATATCAAAAGGCCGGCGCAGGGGCATTGGAGTTAAACTTTTGTTGTCCCGGCCCTGCCACCTTAAAAGATGTCATCAAAAAAGACGATATGACAGCACGGTTTGGAGATATGTTGGCCGAAGACACGGAGCTTTCCTGCGAAATCGTAAGGAAAGTTCGGGGCTCGGTCGATATTCCCATCTTATGTAAATTGCCTCCTATCCTTCGGGCTAAGTCAAAAGAGTTTGCGAGCGCTCTCTATCAAGCCGGTGCGAACGGGGTAGAGTTGTACGCAAACAACAAAGGGATGCGAATCGATATTGAGAACGCTGCTCCTGTGGCGTTCGGCTGCGGGACGGTCAACACACACGGTCATTTGGCAGAGACCATCTATGATGTCACCCAAATCGTCATGTCGAATCCGAAGATTAACATCATGGCAGGCCGTGGGGTAAGACGATGGGAAGAAGTTGTGGAACTGCTGATGGTAGGGGCTTCTGCGGTGGAGATTTGTACGACCACACTTGTTTATGGGGTTGATTTTGGTCAAGAGATCCTCTCAGAACTCAGCCGGTTTTTGAGCCGCAAACAGTATGTCAGTGTTGACGACTTACGGGGTAGGGCCTTGAAAAAGGTACTGAAGCCTTCAGAAATCAAAGAGAAGGTAACGCCCGTGGTCGCCAAAGTGCTCGGAGATAAATGCAGTAGCTGCGGCAGGTGCGAAGAGGTGTGTGCCTACGAAGCGGCGACCGTATTTTACAAAGCAGGACATGGGGTTGCCAAGATAAACGAATCGAAATGTGTGGGCTGCACGCTGTGTCACCAAATTTGTCCGGAAAACGCCATCACCCTTAAAGATAGAACGGACGAGGAATACCTAAGAGCCTTGATGAGCCGCCACCCCGAGGTGTGAAGCCAGGGCATCAAGGCTCAACATCACTGGAGGTTGCTGTTGGAACGAGAACAGCGGAATGTGACTTATGGGAAAAACAGTTGCGGAAAAGGTTTTTGCGAAAAAGAGCTGTCAGGACTTGGTCAAGCCCGGCGATGTCGTATTTGCGGACGTTGATGTCGTCATGATGCATGAAGCAGGAACGTTCGGCATTCAACGCCCTCTCAGAGAACTTGGTGTCGGAAAACTTGCGGGGAATATGGAGATCGTTATTCTGCTTGACCACTATGTCCCCGCTCCGAACGTCGCTAATGCCACACGGCACAAGGTGACGCGGGAATTTGCCAAGCGGATGGGTATTTCATCCTGGTATGAAGTGGGCAGAGGTGGGATCTGCCATCAACTGTTGCCTGAGAAAGGCCATGTCAGGCCCGGGGAGTTTATCGTCGGGACGGACGCGCACGTGACCACCTATGGCGCCCTCGGTGCCTATGCGGTTGGAGTCGGGTTTACGGAGATGGCTGTAATCCTGGGGACAGGCAAGATGTGGGTGGTCGTTCCCGAGAGCGTGAAGGTGATCTTGAGGGGTCATCTCGGGACAGGCGTTTCTGAGAAAGACGTGGTGTTGCTGCTGCTGCGCGAATTCGGCCTGTCCAGGCTGACCTACAAATCGCTTGAGATCGAGGGACCAGCAGTCAGCCAGTTTTCTGTGGACGGGAGAATGACCATCTGTAATATGTGTTCGGAGATGGGAATCAAAACGGTTGTGATGAAGCCGGACAGGCAATCGAACGAATATGTCCTGGAGCGGACCCGAAAACCATTTCAAGAGATCTGGGCGGATGAAGACGCTTCCTATGAGGAGGTTCGAGAATTCGATGTGGCTTCCATTGGTCCTTTGGTGGCAAAACCGAGCAAGCCCGATAACGTTGTTCCTGTGACGGAGGTGGTTGGCACCCGGATAGACCAGGCCTTCCTGGGATCTTGCACGAACGGAAGAATTTCGGATTTAAGAGTCGGGGCTAAAATGTTAGAGGGCCGTAAGGTCCATCCGGATGTGAGGCTGATCATCACACCGGCCAGCCAGGAAGTCTACCTTCAAGCTCTGGACGAAGGTCTGATTCGGCAATTCATCATAGCGGGGGGGCTCGTGACGAACCCGACATGTGGCGCCTGCATCGGGGGACACATGGGACTATTGGCAGACGGGGAAGTATGTATTGCCTCCAGCAACAGAAATTTCGTTGGAAGGATGGGGAGCACGAAGGGCGACGTTTATTTGGCATCCCCGGCGACCGTGGTCGCTTCAGCCATATCCGGGCATATCAAAGACCCTCGGGAGTATCTGTGATCCCACAGGAGGTAAAGGGCATGGAAGGGAGAGCATGGGTTTTCGGTGATGATATCGATACGGACAACATGTTTCCGGCCCGTTTCAGCCCGGATCCTACCCCGGAAGAAATGGCGAAACATGTTTTTTACGATTTACGGCCGGAGTTTGCGAAGGAAGCGAAGCCCGGGGACATCGTCGTCGCGGGACATAATTTCGGTTATGGATCATACCGGGAATCCCCCTCCGTAGGCATGAGGGCACTGGGGGTTCGGTTAATCATCGCCCGCTCCTTTGCCCGGGCCTTTTACAGAAATGCCGTCACGATGGGCATATGGCTGGTCCGTTTAGGAGACGTGGAATTTCATTGCGAGGACGGGAACAACCTGGAGGTTGATCCTCATTCAGGGATGATTACGAACCAAGCCACAGGTGAACAGGTATGGGGCACACCCCTCTCGGGCATTGCGCAGGAGATCGTCGAATCAGGGGGTGCGACGCATTACTTTAAACCCAGGGTTTCATATCCCGAAACGAAACAGGTTTAGACTGAGAATGGGACATTCGCATCGAAGGGAGTACATGAAGGTGCCGGATTACATCCGGGGTTATTGCATTCCCACAGCTGTTTACCCCGTTAGAAAGCCCCACTGTTTGCAATGGGGATGACGATACAATTCCTTTTTCAGCGAACTCGGCTTCGAGTCGTACCGACATGGGGTCTAAAGCCCCATGTGAGCCATCCCGTTGGAAAGTTTAAAACTTTCTAACGGGGTTTACGATAGGAGAGAAATGCAAGATGCCATTAATAAAAATCAATCGTGAAATCGGTTTCGTGATCGGGGTGGCAATATACTTGATCGTGTTGATCATTGAGGGATTCGGCTTATCTCCAGATTCTCTCACATTTCCCGTGCCTATCATAGTGACCGCCGGGGTGATCATCGGCCTCAAGTGGCTCATCTACAAGTTTCCACAACTTAACTTCCTTGACCCTAAGGGCAATATCAATTCTATGATCAGGGGGGGAGGTGATCAACCGCCCCAGGAGCAAGAAGCGCCCGATAGTCCATCATCCATTTACGAACCCATTGCTTTCATCATTTGGTTGATCACATTCCCCTTGGGAATTTATCTCCTCGGTTTCATGGTTACCGTGGGTATTTGGATGTTCGGGTTTCTCTTTGTGATATCCAAGATCAAGTTGTTAAAAGCGTTACTCATCAGTGGAAGTACTCTTGCGGGGATTTATATCATTTTCGTGGGAATATTGAAAGTGCATTTCCCACCAGGCAGCCTTTTCTGAGTTGCCCGTTCGTTTTGGAAACTCCTGAAGGTTAGAACAATTTGAGGAAAGGAGTGGTTGAAAATTGAGGCTGACAGATCTCCAGAAACGGATGTTGGACGGGGAATTAGGAGAGCCCGTAAGGCAAGGAATGGAAATCATTGTTGAACTGGCAGATTTCTGGGAGGCTCCGGACCTTATCCCGATTCAAAGTGTTCATATGCCGGGTGCATCAGCAAAGACAGCACGGCGGGCCGGCAGGAAGTATGTCCGGTGGGTTGCGGACTCGGGCGCCCGGTTTGTTACCACGACAACGCTCAATCCCGGGGCCGCAGATCTGACGGGTTTCGATATGGGGATAAGCCAGGAGACCATCAATCAACAAATGGAACTTACGGAATCCTATAAGCGGATGGGGGCGATTGAATGTCATACGTGCACCCCTTACCTGGTTGGCAATCTGCCGAGATTTGGTGAACATGTGGCATGGGGTGAATCCTCGGCGATTGTGTTCTCCAATTCCGTATTAGGGGCGAGGACGAACCGCGAAGGGGGGCCGTCAGCCTTAGCTTCGGCCCTCACAGGTTTTACGGCGGGATACGGTATGCATCTAAAGAAGAACCGGATCGCTTCCATTCATGTGTCTGTCGATTGTCCTCTTTCGGACCCCAGCGAATTCGGAGCTGCCGCTTACTATCTCGCCAAGCGATATCCCGACGCCCTTCCGGTGTTTACAGGTTTGCCTGAGCGATGTTCCATGATCGGCCTGAGAGCTTTAAGCGCTGGTTTAGCAACGTCCGGCTCGATATCCATGTTTCATGCCGTAGGACTTACGCCGGAAGCGCCGACGCTCGAGATGGCCACGGGGAACAGAAAACTTGAGACGTTAACAATAAGACAGAAAGAGGTAGAAGAAACGAGAGAGTACTTGAACCGTAACAACCTTTCCGAAGTTGATTGTGTATTGATGGGTTGCCCCCATCTTGACTTTGAGGAAGTGATATATATAGCGAAGCTATTGTCCGGGCGAAAGGTCAATCCAAAGGTGGCTTTGTGGTTGTTTGCGGCCAACAGCATTTGGAATAACTGTGAAAGATCCGGACTGGCTCAAATACTGAGAGATTCAGGCGCGGTCCTGATTTCGGATACGTGCCCGACGATTACAATATTCAAAGAGGTCATGGAATCGAAAGGTTTTGGGTCGGCCGCTACAAACTCGGCCAAGCAGGCTCACTACTTGCCATCGTCGTGGGGGATGAAGGTCCATTTTGGATCAACGGCAGACTGTATTGAGGCGGCCATTACAGGGAGATGGAAGGTTTGACTCAATGGACTCAGTTAAGACGAAAAGGTGTTAGCTCAATGCAGAAGTTGTCTGAAAAATCGAAAGGAGAGATAAAATGCCTGATTGGAATTTGGAGGAGATTAGAGCGAGATTGCTGAAGCTGTCAACGACCATTGTTTCAGATGCTCTGGACGGGACTGGAATAAGGAATAATGCGGTTGCTGGTGTCGGGCCTATCTGGAAATGTTCCGCCATCGTGGGTCCAGCTGTTACCGTGAGAAATATTCCTGCGGGGACAGGGACTCAGAAACATCACGGCGGTTTTGTGACGGCTCAAAAGTCTAAGCCCGGTGATGTGATCGTGGTCGGCAATGATGGGGACATCGAGAACAATGGATGGGGCGAAGTTGTGGCATGGGCCGCAAAGATGAAAGGGGTGCAGGGCACCGTCGTGGACGGAGCGGTTCGTGACATAGACGCGTTTGAAAAGATGGAATATCCGGTCTATGCGAAAGGGATTGTTCCAAGAACTGCCAGGGGCAGGATGATTCAGGATGGAGTGAACATACGCATTCGATTTTGTAACGCTCAGGTCAACCCGGGCGATTTGGTATTTGCCGATTGCAATGGCATCGTGTTCATTCCGCCGGAGAAGGTATTGGAGGTTGTTGAAGCGGCGGAAAAACTACATCAAAAAGAAGAGGAAATGATTGAACAGATTAAAGAGGGTAAGGACCCGTTGGACGTGGGTGCGAAGTCCGGATATGAGGACATGCTGAAGCGCTAAAAGGGTGTGTGGGGGCATTTTGCCCTAATCAGTAGGTCGCCCCTGTTCAATGTTTAAAGATTTTGACATGTTTATATGTGAAAATTTCCTTCTATTTCTTTCACACCTTCAGGGGATGAAGGGGAGGGGAGCCCCAAACCCTTTTATCCACCTCATCGAAAGGTGGGAGGGAATGAATAGGAAAATTTCAAATAGGTTTGGCTGGGTATTAAGAGTCTGTTTTGGGGTGAATATGATTTTCTGAGTTGCCATAAACCCGAGGCAGCAGATACCTCGATGTCGAGATCAATTCCGCATGTTGGGACTCTATGAGACGATGTTCAGTAATCATTCTAAGCTTGGGAGGTGAACTGGATTGAATTCAACTCTTACAGAAAAGATAATAGCCCGAGCTGCAGGCAAGAAGGTGGTAAGTCCGGGAGAGATCGTAACCCTCCGTGTTGATAAGTTAATGTTAAATGATTTCGTTGGGGCTATCGTATTCAATCAATTTGAATCGCTTGGCGTTGGCAAGGTGTGGGATCCTGACCGGGTTCTATTTGCAGCGGATCATCGTATTCCACCGGCAGAGGTGAAATGGGCCGAACACCTGAAGTCCTGCAGGGAGTCCTGCAAGAAGTATGGCATCACGCGCTTTGGAGAAATCGGACGCCACGGAATATGCCACCAATTGATGTGTGAGGGATTCGTTCTGCCGGGAGAAGTTGCCCTGGGAACCGATTCCCATGCCACCATGTACGGCGGTTTAGGAGCATTTTCCTGCGGGATCACCTCTTCAGACGCAGCCGTGATTATGGCTACCGGAGAGATATGGATTCAGGTGCCCGCCAGCGTGAGATTCGATATTTCGGGGAATATTTCTCGAACGGTTACGGCTAAAGACATAGCCCTTAAGATGCTAACGGTAGCGCCACTGGAGGAGTTCAGCTATAAAGCCGTTGAAGTTGAGGGAGAAGCCATTCGCAATTTGAGCGTTGGAGGGCGGCTGGTCATCTGCAACATGATTGCTGAAATGGATGCAAAGAACGGTATCATCGCAGTCGATCGGATGACATTGAAATACTTTCAAGGAGAGGCTGGGGAGTATGCCGCGGAGCAGAGCGATCAAGATGCAAAATATGAAAAAGTATACAAATTGAATGTAGGCGAATTGAAGCCTTTGGTCGCATGCCCACACGAAGTCAATAATGTTAAAGAAGTCCGGGAAGTTAGGGGAAGGCGGATCCATCAAGCATTTTTGGGCTCTTGCACGAACGGCCGAGTCGAGGACCTTCAACAGGCTGCGGAAATCCTAAAGGGGAGAAAGGTTCATCCCGATGTCAGGATGCTTGTGGTCCCGGCGAGTCAAAAGGTTTTTGCTGAAGCAACGAAGCTGGGGCTTATCAGTGTTTTTCTTGAGGCAGGGGCAGCCGTTCTTACCCCATCTTGTTCAGCCTGTGCCGGCTCGGGCCCTGGGATCATTGCCGCGGGCGAGACATGCATCAGCACGACGAACCGGAATTTCAAAGGAAGAATGGGAAGTCCGGAATCGGAAGTCTATCTGGCATCTGCCTATACAGTCGCTGCTTCTGCGGTGGCTGGTGTGATTGAAGATCCCGGTGAGTTCATTTGAAAGGGGGTATGGAATTTTGGATCAGATTATCCAGGGTATCGTCTGGAAATGCGGGGATGGGTTGGATGCTTATAAGATCATCGGGAAAAATCGATGGACTTTGGATCAATTAGACCCTAAGGAATTGGGGAAATGGGCCTTCGAAGGCGCAGAACCCAGTATCAAAGATATTCCATGGGGCTTTAAAAATAAAGGGTACGAGGTGGTCATTGCGGGTAAAGACTTTGGGGGTGGCGGCAAGAGTATCGAACACCCCATCGTAGCGATGAAAGGGGCAGGGATTAAGGTGACGGTCGCTGAATCCTTCGCCCGTTACAATTTCAGAAACTCCATCAACCTGGGGCTTCCGGCCATCAAATGCCCGGGAGTTACCCGGATATTTAAGACGGGGGACAAAGCACAGGTTCATTTGCTAACCGGAGAAGTGAAGAATCTGAGGACCGGTGACGTTGCCTATGGAGTCCCGTTGAGCGATTTTGTGTTTGCCCTGATTGAGTCGGGAAGTTTGCTCGAATATACCAAGAAAAGGTTGAAAGGGAATGTCAATGTCCGATAACCAAGGCGGTGGGAATTTAGGCTCGACGGAGGAATTGAAAATTCCCCTCATTTCTGGAGATGGGGTGGGGCCAGAGCTGGCAGAGGCCGCTCGCCTTTGCCTCGATGCCGTGGCCAGCGCTGCAGGTCGAAAAATTACATTTACAGAGGTCCCGGCGGGGTACTCCGCCTATATCAAGACAGGGAACCCTTTGCCTGAAGAGACGATCAATGCCATGCAAAATTCTCCAGCGACATTGCTGGCGGCGATATCAGGCAAAGATTGTCCGCCTCCGAGCCCTACGGGACAGATACGGAAGTTGCTGGGGCTGTTTGCGGATATCCGGCACTGTGTTTCGGTGCGTGGTTCTCTCCGCCCGGGCATCAATTTGGTAATCGTCAGAGAGTGCAGTGAAGGTTTTCTATCGGACCGAAACATGTTCCGGGGTTCGGGTGAGTTTATGCCCTCGCCGGATGTGGTGCTTTCGGTACGGGTGATCACCCGGGAGAAATGCGATCAAATAGCCGAGGTGGCTTTTGAATATGCGAGAGATCACGGTCGAAGAAAAATTACCTTAGCCCATAAAAACGTGGTATTTCCTTTAGGATGTGGCTTATTCAGAGATAGGGTTCTTGAGCGAGCCCGAAACTATCCGGAAATCGATGTAGAAGAGGAATTCGTGGACGGCCTGGCCCGCAATCTCGTCGTCAATCCGGAGCGATATGATATGATTCTGACCACGAACCTCTTCGGCGACATCCTTGCGGATATTGCAGCGGCACAAGTCGGCAACCTTATTCCCATAATCAATGCGAGTAAATCGACGGCTCTGTTTTATCCTGCCCATGGTGCGTTGAGTCAATTGGCCGGCCAGCAAAGGGTAAATCCCATTGCCATGATTCGTTCGGTTTCCATGATGTTGCACTGGTTGAAACTGAAGAAGGCTGGGGATCTCCTGGACAAAGCCGTTTCCGAGCATGAAGATTCGGGCCTGGGAGAATCCTTGGAACTTCCTGCAAGAATGACGACTCGGGATGTGACGAGATCAATCGTAAAATCAATAGACGCTCAGAGATCATTGACGGATTGAGTCGAAAGAGAGGGACCAGTATGCTTTCGGATGTTTTAAGAAATAGATTGAAAGAGGGAAAGGCAATCATTGGGTGTACCATGCAACTGAACGCACCCGAACTGGTCGAAATCTGCGGCTTGGTAGGCTTTGATTTTGTTTTTGTGGATGCGGAGCATGGGCCCCTCAGCGAAAGAGAAGTTCAATATCTGGTAACGGCGGCCGACGCTGC
This sequence comes from Thermodesulfobacteriota bacterium, assembly GCA_030024065.1. The sequence continues at coordinate 674 of JASEIE010000012.1, read as the reverse complement.
TGGCATTTCGAGCCTTGTCAGAGTACCGAGTAATGACCCCAGGGTCATCTTGAGATTCATGGATGTGGGCGCAAGTGGCGTTGTGGTTCCTGACATAGAGAGCCGTGACGAGGTGCTCCGAGTGGTCAGAGCGGTTAAGTATGTCCCTGACGGGAGTCGCGGATTATCCTCGACCCGGTCTGCCTGGTATGGACAGAAAATGTCCCTTGGGGATTACACGAAATTCTCCAATGATAAGTCTATTGTGATTTGTCAGGTGGAGTCCAAGGAAGGTGTAGAACATGTGGAAGAAATTGTCTCTGTGGATCTCTTGGACGGAATCATCATCGGGACGACGGATCTGTCCAATTCACTTGGGGTTGCGGGTCAAAGAAACAGTCCAATTCTCAACGAAGCGGTCAAGCATGTGATCGAAAAAGCCAGGGCGGCGGGTAAACCTTACGGAGCTGTGGTACGTCCAGGCGAATCGCCGAAACAATATGTCAATGAAGGTTACCAGATATTGCTCGGGAGCGGCAATGGATTCTTCATTAGTAGCGCAAAACAGTTTGTTAAGGAATTCAGATCAAAATGTGACTCATTATAAAGCACTGTCTCTACCTTCCAGTTGATAAACGGCCACGGGTAAACCGCTCTTCAAGGCTTCGGACGGCGATTGAGTTGACATGTTAAGG
>JASEIE010000129.1 GCA_030024065.1 Thermodesulfobacteriota bacterium | reverse complement strand
CTGGATTCCTGCTGGAGTTTATCCCGATGAAAATCGGGGCAGGAATGACAGAAAACAGCCTTTTCAGACTTTTTACGAGACCATCAATTTAAACTTTGTTCCGATAACGCAGATCAGCTTTATCTTATCTCCCCTGAGACCCTCTATCACTTTTATCCCCAAAGATACACTGGATGAAAATATCACCCCTGAAAAACATCTTGACAAAAAGCTAAATCTCTGGTTTAAATCATTTCAACTGAATCAATTGAAGTGAAAGAATGAATAAGAAGAGCCTTTCTTTAAAGAAACTCACCAGCGAGCTGTTTAAAAACGGAAAGAAGGAGATGGCCGGCCGTTCCCGTGGCATCCGCACCCGCGAGACGATCGAAAAGCTCCTCAAAGAAGGGGATGAGGCATGCCTCATCTTCGATTTTTCGGGAATGGGGTCCATCGATTTTTCATGGGCGGATGAGGTGGTGGCCAAAATGGTGTCTCGACTCTGGAGCGGTGAGTATGGAGAGAAGTTTCTCGTCCTGAAGGGTCTCAGCCCTTCCCAGTCGGAAAATATCGGGGTCGCCCTGGAGAGGAAGAAATTGGCGGCGCTCACCACAGGGCCGGAAGGATGGCGGATCATCGGCTCCCTGAATAACTATCTGATTCAGACCCTCCAACAGGTGATGAAGAGGAGACGATTGACCTTAAGGGAATTATCCGAAGTGGAAGGGATCGGGATGAACACGGGCGGCACAAGGCTTCTCAACCTCTATAAGAAGAGACTGGTGCTGAGGACAGAGGGATCCTCTGATCCAGACAGAGAGGACACTCACCGAGGAAGACAGTATGTTTATCAATCCCTTCTCGCATAAGGAGGCCTCATGGCAGAATTGAGGAGAGAACCCATCACCAGGATGTGGGTGGTGATCACCACCGATCATCCCAAGGGGCCATCCGATTACCTTCCCTTTAAACCTCCATATCAGCTCCAGGAAGCCGAGGGACCCTGTCCTTTCTGTCCGGGCCATGAGGGAATGACTCCCCAAGAGACCTTCTCTATAAAACAGGGAGGAGACGGGTGGTCTGTCCGTGTCATCCCGAACAAATTTCCTTTCTTTCACATCGAGGGAGAATTTGGTCGAAGACCTGAGGGGATGTACGATGTGATGCAGGCCATCGGCGCCCACGAGATTGTCGTCGAGTCTCCTGAACACAAACAGAGCTTCGCTTTCATGGAACCTCCACAGATCAAAAAGGTCCTCCTCGCCTATCGGGAGAGGCTCAATGATCTGGAGAAGGACCGGCGTTTTCAGCAGTTTCTCATTTTAAAGAATTACCCGGGCTTATTTAACCGCCATCCCCATTCCCATATTATGGCCATTCCTATTATTCCACGAAGAGTGGACGAAGAGATCTGGGGATTATTGGATTACTATCAGCGCAAGGAGCGCTGCATCTTTTGCGATATCATCAAGGAGGAGATTTCTGCTAAAACAAGAGTCATTCTCGAGACCGTCCATTTTTTGATCTTTTCACCTTTTGCTTCCCGTTTTCCTTTCGAGACCTGGATCGTTCCAAAGGCCCACTGCCCCGATTTTCATCGCATTCGTGAGGAGGAGATGGAAGACCTCTCCATGGCGATTCAGTCTCTATTCACCCGGTTCTATCGATTGCTTTCCGATCCTCCCTACAGTCTAACCTTTCACACCTCTCCGGTTCAGGAGCAATTCCATCGCTCGGAATATCACTGGCATATCGAGACCCGTTTGCGAATCGGATTGAGAGAGGGATTTGAATGGGGAACGGGTTTCTTCGTGAACCCCACGCCTCCGGAAGATGCGGCTGCTTTTCTAAGGGGGGTGGGAAGTTCGGAGTTCGGAGTTTAGAGTTCGGAGTTATTATTGGTTTTATGCAGAAACGTGACAGTGGCCTAAAGCAGAGACTGAGGATTGAGGATGGCGGGTTTTAGTTTTTACAGAACAAATCGATTCAGATGGCAATCTTCAGAGGTTCGGGGAAAGAAGAAAAAGTGGCTTCTTCTCTCCGGCTCTTTTCTGGTTGCCCTTTCATTGATCGCCTATTTCTTTGTCCTGCCTTATCAACCCATACCCTCTCGTGGTGGTCCGACCGAACCTGTCAGTCCCCCGGCAGGAGAGATCCCAACCCCGGAACCCCGGTATCAAATCATCGAAGGGGAAATAAAGGAGAAGAGCACCTTTTCGAAATCTTTAGCAGAGAAGGATATCTCTCAACCATGGATCGAGCTGATCGTTGCGAAATTGAAACCTCTTCTCAATTTCAAGAAGATGAAAGGCGGAAAGTTTCATTTCATTTGTGACGAAAGAGAGGAACTGGTCAGGTTTATTTATGAGGGGAGCCCGACAGAGATCTATGAGATCGAAAAAGGTCCGCAGGGATATACTGCCCGGAGGAAAGATGTTCCACTGGAAACCTACCTGGTCAAGGTGGGAGGGGAGATTCGCTCTTCCCTCTTTGAGGCAGTGGATGCTATTGGAGAGAAGGACCAGCTGGTGATCTCCTTCTCTGAAATCCTGGCCTCGGAGGTTGATTTTTATAAGGATGTGAGGAGAGGGGATCGGTTTCAGGTGGTGGTTGAGAAGGTTTATAAAGAAAAGGAGTTTATTCGATATGGTCCTATCCATGCGGTGGAGTACCAGAGGGGAGAAAAGGTGATCCGGGGGGTTCATTTCCGGGGTGATTTCTATAATGAGAAAGGGGTCTCTTTGAGAAAGGCCTTTTTAAAGGTGCCCCTCCGTTTTACTCGCATCAGTTCGAGATTCAGCAAGGCGAGAAAACACCCCATCCTCGGCGGGGTTTTTCCCCATTATGGCGTCGATTATGCGGCGCCTTCCGGGACTCCTGTGTGGGCGGTGGCAGATGGTACCGTGGTCTCCTGCGGGTGGGGAGGAGGATTCGGAAAGCAGGTGGTCATCCGGCATCCGAACGGATATATGACCTATTATGGTCATCTCTCCGGCTATGGTCCCGGGATCAGGAAGGGAGTTCGTGTGAACCAGAAGCAGGTCATTGGATATGTCGGATCCACGGGTCTCTCGACAGGGCCCCATTTAGACTACCGGATGGTAAAAGATGGACGATTCAGAAACCCATTGAAGGAGAGTTTTCCCGCCGGGCTCCCCATTGAAAAGGGGAAAATAGATGCTTTTGAGAAGAGAAGGGATGAGATGGTGGTCTGGCTTCAGGGAGCCATGTCTGATCGGAAGAGGCTGGAATCCCCAAAGAGAGAAGGCGAGGGGGCGGGTGATGGGTCGGAAAAAGAAGATCCTCATCGTTGATGACGAGAGGGACATCGTCAAGGCGTTGACCATCCGGCTTCAGTCGAAGGGGTACAACACCGTGGTGGCCTTTGACGGCGCCCAGGGTGTATTTATGGCCCACAAGGAGAGGCCTCATCTTATCATCCTCGATATCCGAATGCCCGCAGGAGATGGATTCAGTGTGGCAGAGAAACTGAAAGAGACGGGCCGAACGAACCGGATTCCCATTATCTTTTTAACAGGAAGCCATGAGGTGGGTGCGGAAGAAAGGGCAAGGGAGCTGGGAGCCAGGTATTTTATTAAAAAACCCTATGACCCTGAGGAGCTGTTAGACGCAATCAAGAGGGCACTGGAGATAAAGAGTTCCGATCCCTGAGGTTTACCCCGTTAGAAATAATGCCCCGCTGGAATTTCTAACGGGGTTTACGGGCGAAACTTCAGAAACGAGAAGGGAAGATGATCAAAGACGATTTCGTCATCCAGTCTGAAGTTCGAAGAATGCTGATCCGCACCAACATCGATTATACAAAGATCGATTTCGGAACGGTGAGGGGAGTGGTTTATCTGCGGGGATTTTATAAACTTTCCCGCATCTATGCCGATGGGGACGAAGAGGAGGTCAGGGGATATACGGCCAAGACCCTCTTCTCATTTGAGAAGAAGATCAGAAGCATCCCCGGGGTTTCCGATGTCGTCTTCCAGTTCATCAATTGGAGGAAGGAAAAAGGAAAGTGGATTCCAGTCGAATTGAAGAAAAAGGAAGAGAAGGATGAAAATAGAACAGATTCCGAACTATAAGCGGATTTTGGGAGAGGTCGAGAAAGAGATTCAAGCCCATCCTGACTATGCAGACCTTCATAACCAGATGGGTTTGCTCCTGATCGTGACGGAGGAGAATGAGGGTGCGGAGAGACACTTTCTCGAAGCCCTCCGGCTCAACCACGGGTACCGAGAGGCCATTCTCAATCTGGGCATCCTCTATATGGAGACGAAGAAATGGAGAGAGGCTGAAAAGATATTCCTTTCCGAGGCAAGGAGGAACCCGAAGGATAGTTTTATCCAACACCTATTGGGACTTTTCTATCTCCAAATGGGGAGGGAAAAAGAGGCAACCCAACGAATTCATCAGGCCATCCGGAGCAACCCGGCCTGTCGAAATTATTACAGAAAGAAAGGAGTCTGGAAGAAGGGGAAGGTTTTGATCAATGAGAAGACAAAGAATGCCTTTAGAAAGATTCATCTCCATCATCATGACGCTCAATTCCACAACTTCATCGGTCTTTACCTTGCCAGAGAGGGAAAATCGATTCAGGCCGTCCGGGAACTGAAGAAGGCGGCCAAACTGAAGCCGGATGAATTCTCATTTCATTCAAACCTCGGAATGGTCTACTACCATAAGGGCAATTATCAGGAGGCCATTGGCGAATATGAGAAGGCTTTGAAAATCGATCCCTGTTATGGAATGGGATATGCCCAACTCAGTTATATCTATGGTTTGATGCGCCGGATACGGGAGGCGCTGCGGTATATGAAGAAGGCCGTTCGGTTAAATCCCCGGTATGCAGACCTCCATTATAATCTGGCCCTCCTCTACAGTGATCAGAAACGGTATGGCGGGGCCATCTCCGAGTTGAAAAAGGCGCTACGCATCAATCCCAACTACCTTTTTGCTAGGATCAATCTGGGCGTCCTCTATGAGGATCAGAAAAGATGGAAGGACGCTAGAAGAGAATATAAGAGAATCCTTAAAATCACACCGGAGGATGAACATGTTCGGAGGCGTCTCGAGAGAGTCTCTTGCTGAGGACGGAAGGGAAGGATGCTTCTTTCGATGAAAGAGAGAATCCCTGAAGTGCAATCAATGCTGGTGATCCACCAGGGCGCCCTTGGCGATTTCATCCTGGCGTTGCCTGTGCTGGCAACCCTTCGGAAGACTTTCCCTGCAGCGAGATCGGTGATCATGGGCTATCCGAGGATTCTCCATCTGGTGGAGCAGCGCTTCTATGCCGAGGAGATTTGCTCTATCGATCAAAAAGGAATGGCCACCTTCTTCGTTCGCCAGGGGCCGCTGGAACGGACCCTCGCTCATTTCTTCAGCGCCTTCGACCTCATCGTTGTTTTCGGGAAGGATGGAGAAGGAACCCTTATCGGAAATTTAAAAAGGGTGAGTCAAGGTGAAATCCTGCATATCAATCCATTCCCGAAGTGGGATGAAGGGGTCCATCTGTCCGACCATCTTCTCAACCAGTTAACTCGATGCGGGATTCCTGTTTTAGAATCGAATCCCAGACTTTACCTGAGGGAAGAGGACCGAGAGTGGGGAAGAGACTTCTGGAATAAGAGAGGGATCGCATCGGAAGAGAGGTCGAAAACGATCGTTCTCCACCCGGGAAGCGGGAGCAAGAAGAAGGTCTGGCCCTTGAAACAGTTTTTAAGCCTTTTTCATTATCTTCAAACCCGTCTCGGCGGAAAGTGTCTCATCATCCTCGGCCCGGCCGAGGGGCCGGAAGTTCAAAAGGCCCTTGAAGAGAGGGAAGGGCCATCCCCTCTTCTGGCAAAAGGGTTTTCCCTTCTTCAACTCGCCTCGGTGATGGAGGGATGTCGGCTTTTCATCGGAAACGATTCGGGCATCTCTCACATGGCTGCCGCATTGGGTTTGCCGACGATGGCTATCTTTGGGCCGACTGACCACAGGGTCTGGTCTCCGAGGGGGGAGAGGGTAGTGGTCGTGCGCAGAGAGGTTCCTTGTTCACCCTGTTCGGAAGAGAGATTCTTCTTATGCAAAGGTTTTGAATGCTTGAATGAGATTGGATTGAGTGAAGTTCTGAAAGAGTTGAGGAGTATGGGAATGGAGGTTTAAATCTTGAGAAAGGAGGAAGAAGATGGAAGAGAAGAAGGTGGGTCAGGTGATCAAATATTTTGGAAAGATCGGCGTGGCGGCCATCCAACTCTCAGAGGGGTTTTTGAAGGCGGGCGACACGGTTCACATTGTTGGCCATACGACCGATATTACCCAGACCATCGATTCGATACAGATCGAGAATAAGAATGTTCAGGAGGCAGGTCCGGGTGCAGACATCGGAGTGAAGGTGAAGGATAAGGTGAGGGAACACGACATCGTCTATAAGGTCGTGGAGTGAGGTTGGTTCTTAAAAAAGTTGTAGCACAGAAAGGAAAAGAGTGTTCTATCTGTGGAAGAACGGTGGAGCCCCTTTCACAAACCCTTCCCGTCTGTCTGGATTGTTTTCGATCGGGGGAGAAGGCCACCAACCTTTATGCTGAAAAAGCACATCATCTCTCACGAAGACCTTTTCTGTTGGTCGACACTCCTCCCCAAGATGCCACTGGACTTCCTTGTCAGATCTGTGTCAACAGGTGTCGAATCCCAGAGGGGGGTTGGGGCTATTGCGGTTTGAGGTCTCAAACCGAAGGAGTTCTTCAAGGGGTTTCGGCAAGAGAGGGAAATGTGAGTTGGTATTACGATGGGTTACCCACCAATTGTGTGGCAGATTGGGTCTGTCCGGGCGGAACAGGTGTCGGATATCCCCGGTATGCGTATACCGCTGGCCCAGAATTTGGGTTTAAAAACCTTGCCGTTTTTTATCACGGATGTTCTTTTGACTGCCTATTCTGTCAAAACTGGACGCATCGAGAAAGGGTTTGGGATAGAAAGAGGGTCAGCCCGGAAGAGCTGGCCCATGCCGTCGATGAACGAACGAGTTGCATCTGTTACTTTGGTGGGGATCCCACTCCTCAACTTCCTCATTCCATCGAAGTCTCCAAAAGGGCATTGGAAAAAGCCCATGGAAGGATCTTGCGGATCTGTTGGGAGACCAATGGATCGATGAACCCCGACCTCTTAAAAGAGATTGTGGATCTGTCTTTGACCTCAGGGGGATGTATCAAATTTGATATTAAGGCCTGGAATGATTCTCTTCATACTGCTCTCTGTGGTGTCTCCAATGAAAGGACAAAGGAGAATTTTGAGTGGGTAGCTCAATGGATTAAAAAGAGACCGGAGTCACCGCTTTTGATCGCCAGCACTCTTCTCATACCCGGTTATATCGATGAAGAAGAGGTTCGGGGAATCTCAAAATGGATTGCCTCTCTTCATCCGGAGATCCCTTATTCTCTGTTAGCCTTTTATCCCCAGTTCTTCTTTAAAGATCTCCCCACAACCCCGAGGGGTTTGGCATTACGATGCAAGGAGGTAGCCGAAGAAGAGGGGCTTCAGAGGGTAAGAATTGGGAATTTGCACCTACTTTAACATTACACAACATTCCCTCTCCCTTGACGGGAGAGGGTGTGGGTGAGGGTGAAGGTGAAGTGTAACGAATTATCTTAGGGCATGAGGCTTAATATGTCCTTGAGTGAGGCAGATACCAAAGCAAAATTAATTGACCCTGTTCTTCATCAGCAAGGCTGGACAGAGGACCTTATTCGCCGTGAGGAGACAGAGCGTGGGATTGACATTATAGATGGTAAACCAAGACGAAGAGAACGAGGCAGGACAGATTATCTTTTAAGAGTGAGAGTCAACATCAGCACTCAGCCCGTTGCTATTGCCCTGATCGAAGCCAAAAGGAGCGATGAGCCTCCCGATAAAGGTCTTGAACAGGCTAAGAAATATGCCCGTTTGAGCCATGTCCCCTTTGTCTATTCATCCAATGGAAACCTCTTTGTAGAGTACGATCATTTTACCGGCCAAACTACCGGACCAAATCCTCTCCCAGAATTCCCGACGCCTGAGATACTTCATAAGCGTTATGAGCAAGGTGTTGGATTTTCGTTAGAAAGCAATAGCGCGAGGCCGCTTCTTGTTCCGTATCCTGGAGGAGAGGCGAGCAGGCGCTATTATCAAGATGCTGCAATCCGTGCGTTGCTTGAGAGAATAGCCGCAGGTCAAAAACGACTTCTTCTCTACCTAGCCACAGGCTCAGGAAAGACTTTTATTGCAGTTCATATTTTGAAGAAGATTGCAGATGCCGGACAGTTGCGCCGTGCTCTGTTCGTTTGTGACCGGGATGAGCTGCGTGCCCAGGGACTCGGGGCTTTCCAGAATGTTTTTGGGGCTGACGCCGCCGAGGTTACCACGGCAAACCCTCAGAAGAACGCCCGTATCTTGATTGCAACCTACCAAACACTCAATGTGGCAGGAGAAACTGAAGATGCCAAGTTTTTCCTCGAGAATTATCCCCAAAATTATTTCAGCCATATCATTATTGATGAATGCCACAGAAGCGCGTGGGGGAAATGGAGTATTGTGCTTCGCCAGAACCCAGAAGCTATTCAAATAGGGCTCACTGCAACCCCGCGATTCTTTGAAGGAGGAAGGCCAGAAGAGCGTCGGGAGGATGAAGAAATTACAGCCAATAATCTCAAATATTTTGGTGAGCCTGTTTATGAGTACGACATGGCCCAGGGGATTGAGGATGGGTATCTTCCTGGCTGCGAGATTATCAGGCGAGAGGCAAGTTTAGATAGCGTAGGAGTTACACGAGAAGACATTAGACGCCTTGGGGCAAAAGACGCGATAACGGGTCAGACGATCAGGCCTGATGAGACCCGCGAGCATTATGAAGCCCCTTCTTTTGAAGATATGATTCAGTTACCTGATAGAATAAAAGGAATGTGTCAGGATCTCTTCGAAATGTTTCTTCAAACCGGTGGCCCACACCAGAAGACCGTTATCTTCTGTACCCGGGATACCCATGCGGATGCTGTTGCTGCCGAAATGAACAATCTCTATGCCCAATGGTGTGCTCGAAACGGCCAATCGCGCCTCGACCATTATGCCTTCAAATGCACTGCTTCTGTCGGCGGAAGCCAATATATTGCTGATTTGCGCGGTTCGGAACGAAGCCATTTTATCGCATCCACTGTTGATTTAATAACGACTGGGGTTGATGTTCCAATACTTCGTAATGTCGTCTTTTTCAAATATGTTCGTTCTCCTATTGCATTTCAGCAGATGATGGGTAGAGGTTCGAGAATTCATCTCCCTACCAACAAGTTAATGTTTCGTGTCTATGATTATACAAACGCTACTCGTCTTTTAGGGAAAGATTTTGGAAGCCGTCCTTTGCCCACCCGTGAAACAAGAGAACCCGAAGAGGAGAGAAAGGAAAAAATAATTCGCGTTGAAGGGTTTGATGTCCATATCAATCCTGCCGGCACCTATATTGTCACAAAAGTAGGTGATCGATTGGGGATGGTTACCGTGGAAGAATACAAACAGACGTTGGCTCAACGCTTAATCGAGGAGGCAAAAACACTGGATGATTTTCGCAGCCTCTGGATTGACCCACAGAAACGAAAAACACTTATTGGGCTGTTACCTGATGACGGACAAGGTCTGCGATTACTTCGGGAACTTTTGAAATACCAGGATTATGATCTTTACGATGTGTTGGCAGAGATCGGATATGGAATTGCTCCCAAAAACCGTGTTGAGCGTGTTTCTGCATTAAAATATAAACACAGCAATTGGTTTAATAGCCTCCCTCAAAAAACGAGTAGCGCATTGATAGCCCTTGCCAGGCAGTTTGAAAAGGGCGGTACAGAAGAGCTGGAAAATCCCTTCATATTCAATGCGCCTGATGTTATCAAGGCAGGAGGTCTTGAGGCTTTGAAGGGTTTGGGTGAACCCAAGGATATTATCAACGAGACCAAAATGAGGCTTTTTGCAGCATGAACCAATCGACTTTACCTCAGAAGGAAGTTTTTGATTTCCTTGTTGCAAATGCAATCTATCCAATGTGCAGCAAGAAGGGGAAGATTTTCTTTAGGGGATTAATCAGGAGAGGTCTATCAACCACCGAAAAGACGAATGAGTTAATAGCACAGCTAAATTTAAAGACAGACGAAGATTGCAAAAAAATAAGAAAAGAAGTTAAGGAGGCCGTGGCTGTCAATAGACCAACCCGCCCCATTAAGGAATGGATAAAAGAAGAGAGGCCGAGAGAAATGCTGATCAAATATGGTCCGGAAGCTATATCTCTATCGAAACTGCTGGCAATAATCCTTCGGACGGGGAAGGAGGGTACGAACGCTGAAGAATTGTCGAAAAGGTTGTTGAATCA
>JASEIE010000128.1 GCA_030024065.1 Thermodesulfobacteriota bacterium | reverse complement strand
TGATTTCCTATTAGATATTGAAATGTTGAATAACTATTCACATTGGAGATGACATATCTGGATTGGATCTCCTCTCCTCCCTCAATCTGAACCGCCCGGGCCTTCCCTTCCTCAATCACGATCTTCTTTACAAGGGTATTAAAGGATATCTCCCCACCGTAAGCCTTATAATATCTGAGAAAAAGCTGAGGCAAGGCCTCTACCCCTTTGTCTTTGATGTAATAAAAGTTCCCCTTTATGGCCCATATGATAGGACTTGCACAGGTAAAGATAGAGGAGCCCTTACGGGCACCAAAGGTGAGGAGGTATTTTAAGAGAGGGTCTTTGAAAAAAGAGTCCAGGACTTCTTGGCCCGTTTTGCCACGATACCGGAGTAGTTGAGGCATCTTGATAAATTTATATAATAGCTGAAACTTCTCTTTGGGGCTGATGAGGTCAAAAGATTTGATGGAAAGGCCCTCTATGTTCTTAACCAGCCTCTTCAATTCCCCTATATATGTATGGATAGATAGCCTCTCCTTGGGAAAGAGGTGGATTAAATCCCTTTCGAACCGATCAATATCAGTGGAGAGGGTGAGATGAAAATGGGGGGTAATTATTCGGCGCTGTGGGTCCTGCGGACAAAATTCGATCTCAGGAGGAAGGCCCAAGGTCTGGAAGGCCTCTTTCATCTGGCTATTGGGACCAAATTCATTGAGGTAATGGACAGCAGGTGCGAAGGTAAACCCTTTGCGATTGAAATTCACACAGTAGCCACCAGGTTTTGAGGATTGCTCACAGATCAGTACCCTGAACCCCTCCTTAGCCAAAAGGGTACCACAGCTCAGTCCCCCCATCCCTGCACCGATGACAATGACATCGTACCTCTTAACGTTCATATGGGACGACCTATGGGGACGTACTTAAGTTATTTAAGTAATTTGTCAGAGACTTCTCAAATTCCCCGCTCTCCCTTACAAATGCTTCCCCCCGCACGGACGCAAGATGAACGCCTGCAGGACTCACTTGCAGCGCCTCAGATAATTGCTTTCCCGTCAGTCCCAATCTTCTTAAGCACATGTAACAGAATACCGATCGGACCATACTGATCTCCCGCCTCCGACCTCCCCCGAGGATCTCCTCTCTCGTCACCCCTAACTCTTTTCCAATGAAATCCAGCACTCCTTCCACATCCACCCGTTTCCTTCTCAATTGCACCCGCTCCCGTGCTAATCGTTCCACTCCAGTCATCATCTCTTCCACAAAAGAACCATGCCCCAAAATCCGTGAATCTCCTTTCCCTTATTCCCTCTCCACCCGCCTTTCCTCGATCCCTCGCACCATGACATGATGCAGGGTCCCAGGAGCATCTAATCGTGGTCCTCTTGGCATGACCTACTATTATCATAATCAGACAGGACGGTCAAGTTACTTAAATAACTTAACTGCGTTTGGTTCCCATTTGGTTCCTTTGTTTGGTTCTTCATGCCCATCTGGAATGGACCGAAAAGGAACTTAAGGAAAAGGCCCGGGAGTTTTTCCTTTATGGGAGAACCTAATCTCTTATGGTTTGGAAAGAGAATGGGCTGAGGCTAAAAAACTCTCCAGGGAATGATGTTCTATTTCATTTCACAGCCTCCAACTAAATTACAGGTCTCTGTTTTTCTTCCATTCCCTTCTTTTCATCAACCGTCCAGAGAATGGCCATCCCGATAATGAAGAAGAGAAGGACGGAAAGGATGCCCGATTGGACGCTTCCCGTGATGGTGATCAGGATTCCATAGATCATGGGGCCGAAGACAGAGGCAAATTTCCCCGATACGGCAAAGAACCCGTAAAACTCCGCACTATTGGCCTCTGGAGTAAAGAGCCCCTGAAGGGAACGGGAAGCGGCCTGACTTCCGCCCAGTACGATGCCTGATAGAATTCCCAGCATCCAGTACTCTGTCTTGGGATCCCAGATGATCCCCAATTGAAATGCCCAGACCACAATGAGAGACCAGATTCCTAAGGAAATCATCACTGCCTTCTTATTACCGATCAAATCAGCCAAAAATCCAAAAAACAGAGAACCGAAAAATGCGATCCCTTGAATCATCAAGAAAAAGAGGATGATCTCTCCGGTCTCCATCCCTAACACTTCCGCACCAAAGATAGAAGCCATGATGATGACTGTCTCAATGCCATCGTTATAAATTAAATAGGCCACGAGAAATTTAGTAAATTCCCTGAAGGTTTTAATCCGTTGAAAGGTATGCTGAAGGCGTTTATAACCTTCCCTGAAATAACTTCCGCCAGAAGGCGTAAGGGTCTTTTCCGCCCTCTCTTTTAATAAGAAAAAAGTGGGAAGAGAAAAGATCAGCCACCAAAATGACACGGAAAGAAAACAATCCTGAACAGTGAAAAATCCGGCAGGAAATCCGAGCCACTCCGGATACTTGAGCATGATCAGGTTAATCGCAAGAAGTGTCCCTCCCCCGATATATCCCAGGGCCCATCCCAGACCTGAGATTCGACCAATATTTTTGTCGTTCGAGATTTCCGGAAGAAACGCATTGTAATAAACATTCCCTCCGGCAAAACCCACATTGCCGATGATGAAGAAGATGGCCCCCCGCCAGTAATTCCCCTCCCGCACAAAATAGAGAAGACCGGTAAAAAGAATGGCCGTATAACAGAAGGCCATGAGAAATCGTTTCTTTGAACCTGAAGCATCGGCCACTGCGCCTAAAAGGGGAGCGAGGACTGCTGAGATCGCCATGCTGAGAGAGACAGAGAAGGTGAAGAAGGAGGCGCCATGGAGACGGATTCCGAGAAGCTCCACCCCTCTCTCCCCTCCTGCGACGATGGTAGCAAAGTATTGATTGAAGATGACGGCGAGAATCGTTGTGGCAAAGGCCGAGTTTGAAAAATCATACATGGCCCAGCCGAAAATTTCTCGCTTTGGAACAGACATGGTATTTTAAAAGATTAAATAGGGAGGTGGGGGATGAGGAGATAGGGAGAGGAATTGATATTCAAATCACCCCATCACCCTATCACCCTATCTCCCCATCTTGGGCAAATCAGATCGTTCGGATCTCCTGTCTCATAAAAACGAAGTAGCAGATACCGAAACAGAGAAGAGTAATGGCCACAATGGAAATGAGATGGGGGATCACAATGAGTATGCTCTCCAATAGAGGGAGGGGACTTTGAAACCGGGACAGAGAGAATCTTTCCAGGGGGCCCATCAGGACCAATGCCCTGGTCGTCTTTCTCATCGGGTCGAGGATCGTGGAGGTGGAATCACTATATAGGGATATCGGAGAAAAGAGAGATATCGTCCTCTGGACCTGTTCATGTTTGATCAGCATATTGGGATCAACGCCGCCGCTGGTTTGACTGATCGGAGCGACCGCATCTGCCAGAAAACCCGCTCCCAGACCCACAAAGAAAGAGAAGAATATCCAGATGGCCAGGGAAGCCATGGCAGAGGTGGCTGCGCTCCGGAAGACCACGGAAAAGAGGATCGAGATCCCCAGCCAGAAGGAGATATAGAGGAGGCTGATGATAATGAAGATGATCAGACGCGACACCTCTTCCACACCCGGCACCACCCCGATCAAACGGATGCCCAATCCCGAGATGAGAAGGACAATGGCAAGCAGGACGATACCGATGACCGCCACGCCGGAAAGAAATTTGGCATTGATGATCGAATCGCGATAGATCGGCTGGGAGACCAGTTTAGGCAGAGTCCTTGAGATCCGCTCCCGGTTGATGGAATCAAAACCCAGAAAGATGCCGAGAAAGGGGCCGAAAAAGCCGATGAACTGAACGAAGGAGAAGAGTTTTCCCGTCGAGGTGAAAAGCAGCAGGAAAATGAGCGTAGGTTTGGCCATCCCTTTTAATTCCTCCTGGATGGCCATGCCCACCATCGAAGCGATGATCACACCGACCATCACGATGAGGGCTGAAATGAGGAGAAACCGCATGCTGCTGAAATGGTCCTCCATCTCCTTTCTGAATATGGTGAAGATCCCTTGCAATTTAAGCCTCCTTAAAATATTTCATATAGATCTCTTCAAGCGTATAAACTTCCTTGTCCACACCCAATTTCCTCTCGGCCAGTTCCTCAATGGAGCCCATCGCCACCAGATTCCCTTTGATCATAATTCCCACCCGGTCACAGATCCTCTGGACCTGAACGAGCAGATGGGAGGTGAGAAAGACCGTGATCTGCTTCTCTCGGCTCAGAGAACGGATAAGTTCGAGCATCCAGTTTGTTCCATCTGGATCGAGGCCAATCGTGGGCTCATCGAGAAAGAGAAGCTTCGGTTCCTTGATCAGAACCTCTGCAACCCCTAAGCGCTGCCTCATTCCCTTCGAATAGGTTCCCACCTTCTTTCCGCCCTCTTCACTGAGGCCCACCTCTTTGAGTAATTCTCCAATTCTTCTTGCAGAGACATCATCCGGAATCCGATTCAATCTGGCGATATAGAGAAGATTTTGCCTTGCATCCATGTCGTCATAAAAACCGACATTCTCAGGAAGGTAACCTACCTTCTCCTTTACTTTGAAGGGTTCCCGGTTTGGATCGAACCCGACGACCCTTGCTTTTCCGGAAGTGGGCTCTGTAAGGCCCAGAAACATGAGCAGTGTCGTCGTCTTGCCGGCTCCGTTTGGACCGAGGAACCCGAAGATTTCTCCTTCCTTAATCTCGATGTTGAGATGATCCACAGCGGTCTGGGCTCCGTACTTCTTCGTCAGCCCTTCTGTTTCGATGATGGCCTGTCCTTTCACTTTAACGCCTCCCCAGCCAGATGAACAGCGCGCTCAAACCTGCGATGACAAAGATAATGATTCCAATTCCAATCCAGCCCCAGGCCGTAGAGGCCTTGACCGTGGTTCTCAATTCCACGGTTTTGCTGCTCCCCTTCTCACCATCCACCATCAATCCCACAGAGTAATCTCCTACCAGTGCCTCCTTGGCAGGAGTGATGGTCACTTCCACCTGTTTCAATGCTCCGGGGTCTAAGGCCTCGATCTTTTCTGGATTGAACTTCACCTCCCAGTTCTCGGGTTTGAAAGAGGAGAAGCCCACATTTCGATTGACAGCCGACCCTGTGTTCTTCACAAAGAGGGAAATATTGGCCGGTTTACCCACCATGGTTTCCAGGGAGAGGATACCGGTGGGTGTTCCTGCATCCAGTTTAAAAATACCTGTCAGCACGACCATCAACTTCACCTCCGCCTTCTGCTCTCCTGAACCGATCTTCACCAGAATCGGATATTCTCCCGACTTTCCCTCCCTCGGAGGAGAAACCTCCACGGCAACGGTCTGGCTCTGCCCGCCTTTGATTCGAAGGCTCGAAATCTGCTTCGCTTCATAGGCAGGTTTGAAGTTGATCTCCCACTTCTCCGGCCCAAGATATGAGAGGTTGAAGGTTCGATCGCTATCGCTCTTATTCATTACTTCAAGAGAGAATTCGAATCGGGCATCGGTCTGTCCTCTCAGGACAGGGTAGGAGGTGGTGATCTGGATATCGTCTGCCCCGGGAACTCTCTCCTGAACGGTCACCGCCAATTTATGAGTGGAGGTAAACTTCCCATCAGCCGTTTGAGCATCAAACTGGAAGACATAGGCTCCGGGTCCAATCGATTTATCCGGTTCCAGGCTCAGGGCAAGATTTCTCGACTTCCCATTGGCCACATACATCCCGGCCACAAGATAACTGGCTCCCTTCATGATCGCCTTCCATCCTTTAGGGGCCGTTGAAATCTTCACATCGATCGTCTCATCGGTCCGCCCCTTATTCTCCAGGGTCAGATCCATCCGAACGGTCTCTCCCTTTGCGACAGACACTGTAGAGAACTCCGGATAGACCGCAATCCCCCGCTCTGGCCTCAAGTCTTTTTTCTCCTTCTCCTCTTGAGAAAGGGTGACGGATGAAAGGGTGAAGAATGCTAAAGCTACAATCGCTAAGATAAAAAAGATTGTTCGACCTCGATGCCACCTTCCCATATGATAACCTCCTAAAAGTAATTCTAAAATTTTTATGGCTGAATTGATGACTTAGATAAATTTGTTGACATACTGTAACCACCGATAGCCTCGCTGTCAAGTGGAATCATTATTTTAGGATCTTCTCCGTCGCCTTCAGGCCCATTCCCGTCAGGCTCGACACAACCACTTCTTTCCTCTTTCTCTTTTTCAGGTACTTTTTCAGTCCGGCGATGGTTGCGGCAGAAGTGGGCTCAATGAAGTGACCTCTTCGGCCCATCTCCCTCAAAGCTATCACGATCTCCCTCTCGGTAACGGCCAAAATCTCTCCACCGGTCTCCCGGATCGCCTCCAGTATCTGTCTTCCTCTGACCGGTTCTGCAATGGCAATTCCCTCTGCCATAGTCTCCTTCTTCTCGATGGGATGAGCCTCTCGCAAACCTTTTCGAAAAGCCTGATGGAGAGGATCACAGGCAGCCGACTGGATCCCCACCAACTTCGGGATTCGTCTCACCCTCTTTGCCTCTTTCAACTCCTTAAAACCGATGTAGGCTCCCAGGAGAAGCGTCCCATGTCCGATTGGAAGGACGAGTGTGTCCGGCGATTTCCATCCCATCTGCTCCCAGACCTCAAAGGCGAAGGTCTTTGTCCCGTGGAGAAAGAAAGGGTTCCAGCAATGACTGGCGTAATAGGTCCTGGATGCAGATTCCATTGTCGCCCGGGCTGTCTCTTCCCTCGAACCTTCAATCTTTTTTAAAGTAGCTCCGTAAGTTAGAATCTGGACCAGTTTCCCGGAAGAAGTCGATTGAGGGACATAGATTTTACACTCGATCCCTCCTCTGGCACAGTAGGCCGCAATGGCTGATCCCGCATTGCCTGACGAGTCCTCGACCACTTTTCCAATCTCCATCTCCTTCACTTTACTGATGAGAACAGTCGCTCCGCGATCCTTATACGATCCTGTTGGAAAGAGGTAATCGATCTTTAAAAATGCTCTTTGCCCATCGAACTCTGTCTCTTCAAGGGGGGTAAATCCTTCTCTCATGGAGAGAATTGATTTCTCCTTCCGTATCGGAATGGCTTCCCGGTATCGCCACAGGGTGAAATCCCTCTTCTCAATCTCTTTGATGGGAAATTGTGGCTTGAATTCCAGATCGAGAGGGGACCCACAGTCGCATTGCCATCGGGTGGGGTTGATGGAATAGGAGCGATGACAATTCGGGCATAAAAATTTTTCCATATTGAAAACTTTCTAATCCCTCCTAATCTCCCTTTAACAAAGGGAGGAAAAAATAACTTTCCCTTTTATAAGGGGATGAGATAAAACCCCCCCCTTTTCTAAAGGAAGGTGTGAAAAAATCGAACATATGGATCAAACCGAGAGGATGGGTGGTTTGGAGAAGCTTTAGAGCGCAACCTTTATAAATTGAAGCACGGTGACGCAAGCCCGCTTAAACACATATTTTTATTGACGCGGCAGGTGACCTTTAACCTCAACGAGCGCATTCTAAAGCTTTGGAAATCCACTTGTCTTCTCAGGATTAAAGTTGAAGAAACCAATTTTTTCACACCTTCAAGGGGGGCAAGGGGGGATTAGAATTTCTTCTCTAGATTAATCTTCTTTAACCAACGGAAACATGACGCGGAAGGTGGTCTGACCTTCCCCGGATTCCATCTCCATTCTTCCCCCCATCCGCTTGACCAGGCGGGTGGTAATGTAAAGTCCCCTGCCCTTTCCCTCACCCAGGAGATATCGCTCCTTATCTTCATCGGAGATTTGACCTGTATTCGAAATCTCTGCAACCGCCCACCCATCCTTTCGATAAGACCGGATGGAGAGGCTTCCTCCCTGCTTGGGTATAGCATTGGAAGCATTGTTGAAAAGGTTGTCCAGGACCCTTTCGATGTTGAGGGGATAACAATGGATCCACAACGGACAATCCAGTTCCCTTTCAATCAGCCGGATGCTCCCCCGCTTCAACTCTCTTAAGCTTTCTTCGTTGATCATCGCTCTCTTCTTCAGTTTCTCCGAAAGGTCCACAACCTCTTCCTTTCCCTCACCATGGAGGGTCATGGCCAGATCCTGAATCCGGGAAGTTTCTTTAAGGATGATATCCAGCGCCTGATCCACCTTCTCTTTCTTTGCAGAATAGTCTCCATCGGCCAGTATCTTTTGAATCCTCTTGGCAAATCCCGCCGCGGCGATGGCGGGGCTCTTAAAATCGTGGAGAATATCATCCATCTTCTCCAGCCTCAACCCCTTCATCAACTCCTTGCCGAGAAAGGTAAACACTTCAATCTCCTCGCCTGTAAATCCCGGATGGTGGGCCTGGGCATCGAAGACCAGAAAATACTGGACTTTCCCGGTGACCTTCAACGGGACATAAAGCACGGAGTGGATCTGCTGGATATCGAGAAATCGTTTGAGATCCGGAGGGAGAAGATGGCTCTTCTGCAGATTGAAGATATGAAGATAGGTGGGATAGAGTTTCTCGTTCTCGAAATCGCCGAAAGGGCCCGTCTGATTCACGACGGATTGGATATAGTGCGCCCCGGCTACTTCAAAGACCTTCCCGATCCCGTGCTGGACCTCCGGAAAACCTGCTTCCAGTATGACCTGTTGTCGGTCTTCCGTCACAGAAAAGAGGGAGCACCGCTGGATCCGCATGATATCCGCCAACTCGGGTATGACCAGATTAAAGACCTCCCTCATTTTGATCCCTTCCCGTTTTCCCAGCTTCAGAAAGATCTGCTCCACGATCCTGTCTTTGATCACATTCAATTTCTGGAGGCCCATGATCCGCTTGCGGGCAATGACATAACTCACCCTTTTCGCAAGCGTCTCCGCAATCTTTGCCTCCAGTGGAGTAAAAACTTTTCCGTCCTCTTTAAAGTAAATCTGGAGGCATCCCTCTGTATCCAGATCTCTCAAAGAGAAGCGTGGGATCGAAACCACAACGGCCAGCATGGAATGGATTCCGTATCTCTGGACCCTCTCCTTATTCTTATACTTCTCCTCCATTAGAATACTGGGGACGAAGTAACTCCGGCGTTCTTTAACCACCTCCCCGGCAATCGTATCTTCAAATGGGATCGCCCCCTCACGATCCCCGGCCTCACCTGGATAGGATCCAAACGATACCATCTCCTCTTTTCCGGGATCGTAGATGCGAATGCTGGCCGCTTCTGCGCCGAGGAACTCCACCACATTTTTTGCCAGGGACTGGAGGATCTCTTTCTCTGGAAGGGAGGGATTGATCTCAAGGATGGTATCGGCCTGGCTGATCACCTGATCCACATAATGGAAGAGGGCCTTTTCCTTGATCAGGCTGACAACAGTGACCACCTCTTCAGGAGAAAGGTCGCAGCCCTCCTCCTTCAACCTGGCCATAATCGATTCGATAAGTTCCTGATCAATCTGATGATGATTCATCCGCTCACCGGAATTTTGAAAACAACTGTGGGGGAATAAAAATATTATATACTTTTTGCCCGGGGTGTCAACTTGCTTGGATAACAGGATATAGGATTTTCAGGAAGAAGATCCTTCAAACTTCTTGATCAGGATGGCGCTGTTGACCCCTCCAAAACCCGCGGAGATCGAGAGGCCTGCTCTCACTTCCTTCTTTCTGGCCTCATTGGGAACATAGTCCAGATCGCATTCAGGGTCCGGAAATTCATAATTGAGGGTGGGATGGATCACCCCTTTTTCGATGGTTAAAACTAAGGCGATTGCCTCCGCCCCTCCTGCTGCTCCCATCATATGGCCCGTGATCGATTTGGTAGCGCTGATGGGGATATGGTAAGCCTGTTTCCCGAAGATATCCTTGATCATCTTCGTCTCCACCTTATCGTTCAGTGGAGTGGAAGTCCCATGGGGATTGATGTAATCGACCTCATCCGGATGGGTTCCGGCTGTTTCAAGGGTATTTCTGACCGCCTTGCCCAGGGCTTTTCCATCCGGATCAGGCTCGGTGAGATGAAAGGCATCAGCCGTCATCCCGAATCCCACTACCTCTCCATAGATATGAGCCTCTCTTCTCCGGGCATGTTCCAGCTCCTCAAAGACCAGCACCCCTGCCCCTTCCGCCATGACAAACCCGTCTCTCTCACGATCAAAAGGCCGACAGGCTCGTTGGGGATCATCATTTCTTGTTGACATCGCCCTGAGCACATCAAAGCCTCCGAAGACATAGGGAGTGATGCAGGCATCCGATCCACCGGTTACCATAATATCTTCCGCCCCCCCCTGGATCTGAAGAAAACTGTTGCTCATGGCATGGGTGGCAGAGGCGCAGGCGGTCGAAAGAGCAAATGAAGTTCCTCTGATCGTAAAATACTGAGCCACATGGGAGGTGATCGCGCTCAGGTAAATATTGGGAAGTGCAAAAGGAGAAATTCCCCTGGTCCCTCTCGATAAAAAACGCTCGTGATAATGTTCCAATACCTCCATG
>JASEIE010000127.1 GCA_030024065.1 Thermodesulfobacteriota bacterium | reverse complement strand
AAAGGTGTGCACTTTTAAACTTTAAGGTGTGCACTTTTCAATTTTAGCTAACAGGGCCTGATTTCCAAGGGGAGGTGGTTTTTGTAAAAATAAAATAATTTTAATGAGTTAGGGTTTTTGTGAGGGCAGCAAAAATATCTTGACAATAAATGATGAGTTTGTTATAAATTGCACAATCTAAAAAAAGGAGAGGGGGCCAGTTTTATGGATTTTTTATTAACAGAAGAGCAAGAAGCAATGCGGGAGATGGCTAAAAACTTTGCTGAGAAGAAGATTGTCCCCACGATGGAGGAGGATGAGAAAGAGCACCATTTTCGTAAAGAGATAATTAAGGAGATGGCGAATTTGGGTTTTTTTGGTTGCATTGCACCTGAGAAATATGGCGGAAATGAGACAGGATATCTCGCAGCCTCCATCATGGCTGAAGAGATCGCAAGAATTTCTCCTTCCTGGGGACTTCCTTTCAATCTTCAGATGAATTCAATCCAATCCGTCCTTCTCAATTTCGGAACAGAGGAACAGCGGGAGCGCTGGATCCCTAAATTGATCAATGCTGACTTGCTCGGCTGCTTTGCCATCACTGAACCTAACACGGGTTCTGATGTGGCCTCGATGAAGTCAACGGCAGTAGAGGGGGAGGGGGGATTCGTCCTGAATGGGACAAAGATGTGGATTTCAGGGGTTCCTGTGGCCGACCTCGGTATCGTTTATGTGTACACGGATAAGGCCGCGAAGCATCGTGGCATGTCAGCTTTTATCGTGGACATGCATCTTCCGGGTATCACCCAAAAATCCATTGATTCGAAATTGGGACTTTTCTGTGCTCCCACAGGGGAGATCATCTTCGAAGATGTCAAGGTACCCAAAGACTCTCTGGTTGGTCAAAAAGGAGATGGGTTTAAAATCTGCATGGCCATGTTGGATAACACCCGACTCTCTTCTGCAGCAAGGGCCGTTGGGGTGGCCAGAGCCTGTCTCGAACATTCTGTTCGGTATGCGAATGAACGGGAGCAATTTGGACAGCCCATTGCCAATTTTCAAATGATTCAGGAACAGATTGCAGAAATGTATGTTGAAGAACAGGCTGCCCGACTTTTGGTTTATCGGGCTGCTTGCAATAGAGACCGGGGACAGCGCAACACCATTGAGGTCTCCTGTGCAAAATTTTATGCTGCAGAGGTGGCCGTCAGAGCTGCAAATCAAGCGGTGAAGATTTTCGGATCTTATGGTTTTTCCAGCGAATACCCTGTTGAAAGATTTTATCGGGATGCGAAATCCTACCAGATTGTGGAGGGGACATCCAATATCCAGAAGATGATCATCGCCAGAAGTGCATTGGGACTTAAATAAGTTTAAGTGACTAAAGTGACAAGTGACTAAAGTGCCTAAAGTTGCTACGCGACTTATCGACGGATAAAAATTGTCCGGGTGTTTAGGTTAGGGTTACGGTTACGAAGCCCGTTTCGGTTAATGGTTACGGTTACGTGTAAAGAATTACTAAGGAGTCCATAATTGAGTAGACATAAGCTTTAGAAAATCTCCCCTAACCCCTCTTTGCCAAAGAGGGGGATCTCTCCCTTTTGTAAAGGGAGGGAAGGAGGGATTTAGTTTCCAATGTCTATATAATTATGGACTGATTAGTAAGAGACGATAAACGTAGCCTTTTGTTAACGATACGGGCCCTGAATCTAGCATGGTACAGGGCGGGCCTCGTTACCCTTACCGTTAGCCTTTATTTTCTAATAAATCGGTATATAAGAGGAGGTAAACACAATGGGGACATCAGTGACTGTGCCAATGGTGGGTAAGATTGTTTCTGTATCCGTGAAGGCAGGAGATAAAGTGAAAGAGGATGATCAAGTGGCCGTTTTGGAAGCAATGAAGATGGAGATGCCTATCGTGGCTCCGGTGACCGGAACACTAAAAGAGGTCTGTGTGAGTCCGGGACAGGAAGTAGAGGCAGAGGCAGTGATTGCGGTGATTGAATGAGAAGAGGGAGGGTAAAAAGAGCAAATGGATGAGGCTTTCTTATCCGGAGTAAATATTCGTCCCATGGTTGCCGAAGATCTGGATGTGATTGTTGAGATCGATCGTAAGGTCTTGGGAAAGGCGAGGCCGGATTACTGGGAGAAGATCATCCCTTCCAATCCACAACATCCTTTTTCCTCCCTGGTGGCTGAGTTCGAAGGGAAAGTGGTCGGGTTTGTTATGGGAGAGGTGAGTGGATGGGAATTCGGCGTTCCCGATACGATCGGATGGCTCAGCATCATCGGAGTGGATCCAGAGTATCAACATAAAGGTGTGGCGAGGAAGTTAAGCCAGGAGTTTGTAAAAAATCTTAAAGTGATAGGCGTCAGCGTCATCTATACTCTGGTCAACTGGAGTGATTGGGATCTCCTCAAATTTTTCCGGGCCATGGGGTTTACGCGAGGGGGAGAGATGATCAATTTGGAACTGAAGATAGAATAAAACATGGTTAAGGTTACGGTTAAGAAGCCTGTTTGGATTGACAGTCAAACGGTTATGGGTGACGACGCTGGTATCGAAGTTGGAAGCTTGCACAAAAAGAAGCTCGAGTATCCAGTATCGACAGACAAGCTTCGATACGTGCTTCGACAACGACCAACGTTAACAACCCCTAACCCTCTGACCAAACGGGCCCTGAACCTAGCATGGTACAGGGCGGGCATCTTAACCCTGGCCTTTGGACAATTGACTTCTATTTATGGGGGGTGATTCGATGGGAAGATTGGAAGGTAAGGCTGCAGTCGTAACAGGAGGTGGAAGAGGTATTGGAAGGGCCATCTGCCTTGCCTTTGCAAAAGAGGGGGCAGATGTCATTGTCAATTATGCAACCCAAGATCGGCCTGCCCAAGAAGTTGTTGAAATGATTAATAAAATTGGGTGTAAGGCAGTGGCAGTAAAAGGGAATGTGGCAGTAAAGGCAGAGGCTGAGCGAATCATCCAAGCATCGGTTGATCATTTTGGAAAGATCGACATTCTCGTAAACAATGCAGGGGCGAGCAAGGCAGGTATGTTATACAAAATGACTGAGGAGCAATGGGATGAGATAGTGGATATTCACCTCAAGGGGCCTTTTCTCTGCATTCAGGCTGCATCGAAATATATGATGGAACAAAAATACGGTAAGATCATCAACGTCATGTCCTCGGCTGGCAGGGACGGGACGAAGGGGCAGATCAACTACAGTTCAGCCAAAGGCGGAGTTCTCGCATTGACCAAATCAGCTGCCCGGGAGTTAGCCGATTACGGGATTACGGTGAATGTGATCTTACCCGGAATCGTCAGCACAGAGATGACGGAGAAGATACGGACCGATCCTAAACTGAAAGAGATCTATATGAAGCGAATCCTGCTGAACCGTTTTGCCGAACCTGAAGAGGTTGCTCATGCCTTTGTTTTTTTAGCATCCGAAGAAGCAAGCTACATCACAGGACAACTTCTATGTGTCGATGGTGGATACGGGATGACTTAATCCATTTCAGATTGCGGATTGTGGATTGCGGAATTAGATCTTGATAGAGAATCTTCAGTTGAAAAAATTAAATCCGCATTCCGAAATCCGAATTCCAAAATAAGAAAAGGGGGTGAAATGAATGTCAGCAATACCTGAAAAGATTGAGACTTGGCAAATGGTTCAGCCGACGGCAAAAGATAAAGACACCGGAGAAGTGAAGCCTGGCAAGTTAGCAAAGGCCTCGATCCCGGTTGCATCCTTGTCTCCGGATGAAGTGCTGGTCAAGGTGGCAGGATGCGGGGTCTGTCATACTGACCTGGGCTACTTTTATGACGGTGTTCCAACCGTCCAGAAGCCGCCCTTAACCCTCGGCCATGAGATCAGTGGTACCGTAGTTGCCGGAGATGAAAAATGGATCGGGAAAGAGGTGATCATCCCAGCCGTGATGCCATGCCGCAAATGTCTCCTATGCAAGACCGGCAGGGGAAATCGCTGTCTGGTTCAAAAGATGCCTGGAAACAGCCTGAGCATTTATGGTGGATTTTCGAGCCACATTCCCGTTCCTTCTGTCGATCTCTGCGAAGTAAGAAACCGCGGGAATATTCCTCTGGAACATCTGGCTGTTGTGGCCGATGCAGCAACCACGCCCTATCAGGCGGCCAAAAGGGCTGATCTCCAACCCGGGGACAATGTCATTGTAGTCGGAGTCACTGGAGGCGTCGGCGTTTATATGGCTCAGACGGCAAAAGCTCTGGGTGCAAAGGCGGTTGTCGGCATTGCGAGAAACCCAGAAAAGTTGAAAAGAGCGCTGAATTATGGATCTGATTTTGTGATCAGTTCGCAGGACAAACAGATTAAGGATGTCCGGAATGAATTCCGTGACATCTGCAAGAAGAATGGTCTGGAGGCAGGTTTTGGCTGGAAGATTTTCGAGGTAAGCGGAACCAAGACAGGACAGGACATGGCCCTGGAGCTTCTCTCTTTCACCGGGAAGCTTACTGTCATTGGATTCGGGATGGCAAAGAATGAATATATGTTATCCCGTCTCATGGCCTTTGATGCGGAGATCATCGGGACCTGGGGATGCCTGCCTGAGTATTATCCGATCGTCCTTGATATGGTCCTCTCAAAGAAGATCGATATCGCACCTTTCGTGGAGACGAGACCGATGAGCCAGATCCAGGCTGTCTTCGAAGAGGTCCACAAAGCCGGGTCTCCGGAAAAGAGGATTGTCCTCACCCCTGACTTTTAGGTTAAATTCTAAATTCGAAGCACCTGCCTGCGGTAGGCAGGCGAAATCCGAAACAAGCACGAATGCTCAAAATACGAATGATTGAAACAGTAAAGTTTGGAAATTTGACATTTGGATTTTGAATTTGTTTAGTATTGATTCCTGCGGAATGCTTCGCGCGATTTTCGGATTTGAAAGAGAAAACTGAAAATCAACCTTTTTTGATTTTATAGATGACTTAAAAAAATATTCAAGAGAAAGGGGGTATTTTTATGGCATTAGAGTGGATGCCGAGAGAAGATGAGATAAAAAATCATGATAGATATGGTTCAGAACATTGGGGAACAGAGGCTCCCTGCACCGTCTATGAGAAAAGACCCTTAAAAGACCCCAAGGGCAATGTGGTCCCGGGCCTCTTTGTGGCGTGGATCAGGTTAAATAACCCGGCCCAGTATAACTCCTACACCACGGAAATGGTCAAAGGGGTGATCGCTGGGTTCGAGAATTCTTCGACGGACCGATCCGTCGTCGCGACGGTTTTCACCGGAACAGGGCCCTATTCCTTCTGCACAGGCGGAAACACGAAAGAGTATTCCGAATACTACAGCAGGCGTCCGGAGGAATATGGATCCTACATGGAGCTCTTTAACAACATGGTGGATGCCATTCTCATGTGTAAAAAGCCTGTTATCTGCCGTGTCAATGGCATGAGAATTGCCGGCGGACAGGAGATTGGAATGGCCTGTGACCTTGCGGTTGCTTCAGATCTGGCCATCTTCGGTCAGGCAGGTCCGCGGCACGGTTCTGCCCCGGATGGCGGGGCCACCGATTTCCTGCCGTGGTTTCTGGGTATGGAAGATGCGATGTGGAACTGCGTGAGTTGTGAGCAGTGGAGCGCCTATAAGATGAAGATGAAGACCCTGATCTCCAAGGCCGTTCCGGTGCTCAAAGATGAGAAGGGGAATTGGGTCCGCAATCCCCAGGTCATCACCGATAAGTATCTCGACAACGGCGAGATCGTTTATGGCGAGTTTAAGGCAGGGGATGAATTTAAGCAGGCAAGGGAATGGGTTGGCGGAAAACTGAAGAGCAATGATTATGATTTCTCCTTGCTCGATGCTGAAGTGGATAAGATTATCTGGACCTTTTCCAATTTATTCCCGGGGTGTCTGATTAAATCGATTGACTCGATCAGAGCCAAGAAGAAGTTCTTCTGGGATCAGACCAAGAATTACAACCGGCACTGGCTGGCTGCCAACATGATGGGAGAGGCCTATCTGGGATTTGGCGCATTTAACACGAAGAAGATCACAGGAGCAGACCTCGTGGACTTCATCAAGTACCGCCAGGGCATTGCCGAAGGCAAACTGATGGATATGGACTTCTTCGAAGAAGTATTGGCGAAACCCCAGAAGAAGTAAACCCCGTTAGAAATTCCAGCGGGCCTTCGCCGCGCCGAAGTGGCTCCGACCACGCAGGCGGGGCATTAAACCCCGCCGGAATTAATCTGAAATGTAACCCCGCTGCAGCCGCTGGCCCAGAGGGAGCAGGAGGGCATTATTTCTAACGGGGTAAAGAATGGATGATTTAAAAAATGGATACCCTTTGGGTTTTAAAAGTTTTCCTGCCCAAAGGGTATCTTTTTTAGGTGGCCAATTTTCAGAATTTGTAGCGCCCCTCATTTAATGGGGGCGAACAAACGTTGGCAATTAATGCCAACGCTACATAAAATTCCATTTTGCCATTCACTATTCACATCAAATAGAGGGAGGCGAAACCGATGGCATTCAAACATATCCAGACTGAACTGAAGGATGGAGTGGCGACCCTTACTTTGAACCGCGCTCCCCTCAACGTCCTCAATATCGAGATGATGGAAGAGATCAATACGTTTTTAGAAGGATTGATGAAAGAGAAATCCTTAAAACTCCTTGTCATTCAGGCCATGGGAAAGGCCTTCTCATCAGGGGTCGATGTGGGAGAGCATCTCGGTGATCTGGTTTATAAGATGATCGAGGTCTTTCATAAGATATTCCGGTTGATGGATGGACTGAGGGTTCCTTCGATCGCCGTGGTGAATGGGGCTGCCCTCGGAGGAGGTTGCGAACTGGCCCTCTATTGCGACATGGCCATTGCAACGGAGAAGGCGAAATTCGGACAGCCTGAAATACAGGTCGGAGTTTTCCCTCCCATTGCTGCCTTGATCCTACCGAGGGCAATTGGACGGAAGAAGGCAATGGAACTGCTTCTCTCCGGAGAGACGATCGGCGCTCAGGAGGCTCTGGCATTAGGATTAGTGAACAGAGTTGTTTCGGAAGTTTCTCTCGATGAAGAGGTGAAGGGATTTATCGGGAAGTTTACGAAATTGAGCGGGATTGTCTTAAAATTGGGAAAAGAGGCAACGCTTGCGGGTCTCAATGACGATATGGATCAGGGGTTAAAAGTCATTGAAAAGATTTATCTGGATCGCCTGATGAAGACCCATGATGCCTGTGAAGGTCTCAACGCCTTTTTAGAGAAGCGAAAACCCACCTGGAAAGATGAGTAATCGATAAGGGAGGCCCTCGAGGCCTCCCAAAACAATCCTTTCCTACTCTCATCTGAAAACCGCAAACTATCTCTGTCCAATCCCAAAGAAGTTTTTGAAAATTTAGCAGTCCTGATTAAGCCGAAGACAAAAACCTACATTTTTTCATAGATTCAGATTAGCAGTCAAAATAAACCATTGACATTAGGTTTAAGTTTACTTACCATGGCATAGGATGGTTTATGTTAGATTGGAAATACATTGGAGACATCAATGACGGATACATGGTTGACAGTTAAAGAAGTCGCTCAATACCTCAAACTCAGCACCGATCTAATCTACAAGCTTGCACAACAGGGTAGGATTCCTGCCTCGAAAGTGGGGACAGCATGGCGATTTAAGAAGGAGAAGATTGACCGATGGATGGATGCGAATGAAAAACGGCGCAACAAGTGATATTCAAGATCATTCTTCACTTACTTTGACAGAAGGCAATATCCTCGAAGGTAACTTCTGGCCTGAACCGGTTCGGGGGATCGCCCTCAAGTGGTAGAGCGGTATAGAGTAGCCAGAGGGGCGTGGAAAGAAGTAGCGAAAGGAGTGGAGGAGTTTGAAGCATGAAAGTCAGTGAGGAGGTCATCGATGGATAAGAGAGATCGGAATCTGATCTTAGAGTTCAAAAACCGTTTGCCGCCCGATGTGATGGCCCATATCCGAAAGGTGGTTGCTTTCGGCTCTCGGGTTCGAGGTCAGGGGGAGGAGGATTCCGATCTGGACCTCCTGATTCTGGTGGATCGGAAGACACCCGAGTTGGAGGGCAAGATTGAGGATGTTGCCTATCAGGTCATGTGGGACCACGATTTCAAGCCCATCATTTCAATCAAGGTCTTCACGGAGGTTGGTTATCTCAACTCCTTGGCAGAAGGTTTCTCTTTCTATAAAAACATTGAGCGTGAAGGGGTATCCCTGTGAAAAAAGAGGTTCAAAGACTTCTTCAAAAAGCAGATCATGCCCTGGAGGTAGCGGAATCTCTTTACAGGCAGGGCTTTCCCCAGGACGCCTCCAGCAAGATTTACTATGCGATGTTCTACGCAGCCCAAGCCCTTCTCAAGTCAGAAGACATCGAGGTAGTGAAACACTCCGCCGTGGAATCCGCTTTGGGCTATCATTTTGCTAAAACAGCCAGGATCGATCCCAAGTATCATCGCATACTGATCAATGCTCGAAAGGTCAGAGAGATTTTAGATTATGATATTCAGGAAGAGATGGTTGACCAGACAATGGTGTTAAAGATAGAGGACGGGAGAGAATTTGTATCTGTGCTGAAAGGAATAATAAAGAATTTGAAATGAAAGGGATCTATCGAATGAAGTGAAAAATGGAGAGGAGAACATTGGAGAGATTGAACTTAAAAGTCAAATCAAAGCCTGTTCCCCAAAGGGGAATGGGCTTTTTTGTTTCCAAAAAGAACCGAAAGGAGTAAAATATGCCAGCGATTGCATCTCTTGAAGATTTAAAATCCGCCCGGAAAGAAGGGGTGAGTATTTACGCTATGCTCTATGTGCTTTGCTCTATGCTTTACGGAAATGGCGCAGGATAGATTGGAAGAATGTCTGCAAGCTGTGTTTACAAGAGAGAAGTCCGGAACAATTAAAAGGTGAGGAAGATTAGAATACCAATTCACATTTCAAGACTTGACACCTTTGCCAGTTGCAATTTGCCTGTTCTAATAGACTCAAAATTCCAACAACCTGTTCCCCCCAATTCCGTGACCCCAATTCCATGGCCATTGTCATAACGTTGTTTCTCTGATATAGTGGGGCAAATTGCGATTTCCGAAATCCGCAATCCGAATTCCACATTTGGTATGCTCCAAAAAATTGAAAGATGAAGGTGTGGAAGATTTTATCATTTAAGGGAACCTCTAATAACTCCCAATTTGTCACTCCCGCGAAGGCGGGAGTCCAGTAATGTCAAAAACTTCTGGATTCCTGTTTTCACAGGAATGACATTTTTAGAGGTAGCCTTTATGTTTAAACTTACCCAACCTGAGAAAAATGAGGTGATCACAGTTTGTGATCACCTTAAAAACCTCAAATATGCTAATGCCTTGCCCAATGCATTTACTGAACATGGAGCGATTATGGCGGCCAGCGTTCTAAACACGGAGAGGGCCGTACAAATCAGCGTTTTTGTTGTCCGGGCGTTTGTCAAGCTTCGCGAAATACTGGCAACGCATAAAGAGTTAGCTCACAAACTGGCTGAGTTGGAGCGAAAACTCCAAAATCACGATGAATCAATCCATTCGTTGGTGGTTGCCATCCGTCAATTAATGAGGCCACCGGAGACCGAACCGCCAAAGAAGCGTATAGGTTTTCTGGTTGAAGAACCGCAGGTGACTTACACATCCTCAAAAAGATCTTTACCCCGTTAGAGATTACAAGTTATGTACTATGTTTATGTAATACAGGGCAAGAAGGATAAACGCTTTTATACAGGATTTACAAGAGATATGCAGAACCGCTTCCAAGAACACAATGCAGGTAGAGTGTTTTCGACAAAAGGAAAAGGCCCCTTTGAGCTTATATATTATGAAGGATGTTTGAACGAACAAGATGCTTTAGCTCGCGAGAAATACTTGAAGTCGGGAATGGGTAAGCGATATTTAAAAAATAGATTGAAGCGGTTCTTATCTCTAACGGGGTAAAAAGCAGAAAAGGCAATAAGCCTTTCTTGGGGACCGGATTAGAAATGGAATTCTCGGAATCAATTGATGTAAGAAAGAGACTAAGTGAACTCACCCCAGTCGCCTCACCTGCCTGCACGAAGCCTTGGCTTAGGCCCCAGGCCCCGACCGAGGGCGGGGCAGGCGTCTTGCATCACAATGAGAAAGGTGATGATGAATGAGATTTCTGAAAGGTAAAAATAAGCGAAGGAATTCAATAACCCCCGGATTGGATGTAATTTCATTTTTTTTCGATTTGGTGTATATAATTAAGAGAAATAAAGAGATAAAACCTGTAAAAGAAATTGATCGAAATTAAGACTTGGGGAGGATGAAGAATGGAAGAGAATCTAATCGTTACTGATCCGGAAATCCTAAATGGGAAGCCCATTGTTAAAGGAACTCGAATATCTGTTGCTCTGATCCTTCAATGTATTGCATCGGGTATGACGAAAGAAGAAATTCTTGGTGGGTACCCAACATT
>JASEIE010000126.1:3863-10470 GCA_030024065.1 Thermodesulfobacteriota bacterium | reverse complement strand
AAACAGTTTCTCATACCCCGGTCAACCTTTCAATCTCCGCCGTTGCGATGAGGGTTCCATTAAAACAAGGATTGAAACACATTTTGTCCTAAGGGTTCCCAATCTAAATATCCGTTGCGATGAGGGTTCCATTAAAACAAGGATTGAAACTAAAATAAGGTTCAGCTTTTACGCATGCTTCGGAGCGTTGCGATGAGGGTTCCATTAAAACAAGGATTGAAACATGATGCCTTTCTGTACCCACATGGAAATACACGACCTTTTGTCGTATTCTTGCGCGGGACTTACCCGGCCATTCTCAGACACTGGTTTCCTCATGCTCTTGTCCATCTAACACCAAAGCTCACCTGCCCAAAACAAAAGAGCAAAAAAAACTTTGATAAATCATAAAACATTTATCGCAAGATAACAATCAAGCCAAACACAACTGTTTTGGGTCAGGTGGAGCACCCTGTTAGCTATTTATTCATAATCAGGATACTGTTCAGGATTCTTACCTTCCGATTCAATTACCCTGGGATAATCAACACCTTTTTCAATATATTTTTTCTTTTTTCCTTTCTTAATTTTGAACATCCACGAGTCACCAAAATCAAAGTAATAGTAAAGTTTTGATCCCTCTATGGGATAAATTTCATTAAGTTTGGTATCTAA
This sequence comes from Thermodesulfobacteriota bacterium, assembly GCA_030024065.1. The sequence continues at coordinate 9,816 of JASEIE010000126.1, read as the reverse complement.
TTCTTCTCTATCATCCTCAAAACCAAATTCACCTTTATCTCCAAAAACTCTTTCTCTTTTACGCCGACTCTTTCCAACAAAAAATTCAAAAAGGTGATCATTGTCAAATCCAATTATCTTTTGAATGTATAAATGCAAATCAAATAAATCTGTTTCTTCGGATATTTCTATTACCCTCTTCCACGGTGAATCAAAATACATCCCTGATTCAAGTTCTATTGTTAGTGTATATATTTCTTCCATTTTGTCCTCATCTTTCAATTCAGCTAACGATAATTGAACTGCAACTTGTAATTTCTCAAAATCCTATACTTACAGATAGATTTTGTCAAACAATTTTCGGGGGTTTATAACGTCTTTACCGGGCATTGAAGTGCCTTTTATTTAATTTATTTTGAATAGTTGGTGTTTTGAAGGTGGTTATGGACAATCTTCGGGTCTTGAATAAAAATATTTTTAAAATAATGTTATAATGCATATAATTAAACCTTCAAATTCAATATTGAGGGGGAATGATGAGCAGAGAATTGGTTGCACTTAGGGATTTCCAAATATTGCAGGGCCTGACCCCAGTTTTTATTGCTCAGAAAATAACTTCTTTAAATCCCTCCCAACCTCCCTTTGCTCGCCGCGCAAGCGCTGGCGCAGCGGGCCAAAGGGAGGGGTAATTATCCCCCTTCTCGCCACGCAGGCGCTGGCGCAGCGGGTGTAAAAGGGGGATTGAGGGGGATTTTCATGGTTCGTGCCTGCACGCCGGAGTGCCTGTCTTTGCCAAAACGCTTTGTGCAGGCAGGCGTTTCGGCACGCAGGCGAGGGTGTGACGAACCTGTCATGAAAGATTGCCAGGGAAAAGGAAGGTTTGAGGTTTTGGTTTTGCGATATGCTTGATCGGAGGAGCTTTTTTAAAAAAATGTTTGCACTTCTTTCCGCAACTGGAGGCTTATCCCTCCTGAATGAGGCTGCCGGGAAAGCGGGCACACCGCTTCGTGAAGCCATGTTCTATGCCAATTTGGATGGTCAATCCGTCCAGTGCCTTCTTTGCCCACGAGAATGTGTCATCAGCGATGGGAAAAGAGGGTTTTGCAGGAACCGTGAAAATAAGAGGGGCAAATTGTATTCAATGGTCTATGGTAAACCCTGTGTGGTGGATATCGGGCCGATTGAAAAGGCCCCTCTCTACCATTTCGCACCGGGTCATTCCAGGCTGTGTCTCACCTGCGCAAGTTGTAATCTGAGATGCAAGTACTGCCAGAACTGGCATCTGTCGCAGAGAAGTCTTGAGGAGTTGAACCACTACTCCTATTCCCCGGAAGCGATCGTTCAAGAGGCAAAACGCCACAAGCTTTCCTCAATTTCGTTCACCTATACGGAGCCCACGGTCTATTATGAATATCTGTATGACATCTCTGTAATAGCCAGGCAAGCTGGAATAAAAACCTCCATTGTCTCCAACGGATATATTCGCCTGGAGCCCCTGTTAAAGCTTCTCGCTATCCTCGATGCCGTAAAGATTGATCTCAAAGGGTTCAGCGAAATATTTTACGAAGAGGTCTGTTCGGCAACCCTGAAGCCCGTTCTCGAATCCCTCATCACCGTGAAAAAAGAGAAGGTATGGCTAGAGATCGTCAATCTGGTTATCCCCACATTAAACGATGACCCCAAAATGATTGATGAGATGTCTCGATGGATCAAAGAGAATTTGGGCCCGGATGTCCCCCTCCACTTCACAAGGTTTTTCCCAAATTATAAATTGAATCATCTCTCCCCCACTCCAATCTCCACCTTGGAATCTGCTTATGACATCGCAAGGAAGAATGGGTTGAAATATGTTTACATTGGGAATGTCCCAAGCCATATTCGCAACTCCACATTCTGTCCTTCTTGCCATCGAAGGGTGATCCAGCGAGCACACTTCGATATCCTTGAGATGAATTTGGTGAATGGAAAATGTGAGTTTTGCAATTTCTCGCTCCAAGGGAAATGGGCTTAACTATTTAATTTCAAATGTCAAAACCCAAAGTTCAAATTCTAAATATTTTTTATAAAAACCCCTGTTGAATGCCGCTCAGCTCTGCTGAGCGGATGAAAACAGGGTCGCCGAAGGCGATAAAACATGATATAATTTGGGCATGATCCCAATAAAACGAACGAGTCATGCGGTCTATGGTCTCAAATATCATCAAAGATCAGCACCAGGAACAGTTAGTTTTTGATTTTTAATGCCCTGCAGCTCTGCTGCGGGGTAATTTACTTGACATTTGGATTATGATGGTTTCTGTGGCCAAAAAGAGGATTGGGATCAAGTATTGCGGAGGATGTAACCCTCATTATGAGAGAGTGGAGATGATCAAGCGGATCAAATCCCTCATAGGGGACCGTTTCCTTTTCCTCCGACACGATCAACAGAACCTGAATGGATTGGTGCTGGTGAATGGATGTCCTCGGACCTGTGCAGAAGAAAATCTAAATCAGAGAGAAGTTCCCTATCGGTTGCTCACCGGAAAAAATAATTTTGATAACCTGATCGATTGGTTGAACGCTCTTAATAAGAAAGGAGAAAAAGGATGAAACGAATTGTCACAAAAGATGACTATATTCAGAGCCTTAAAGACCTCCATCATGTGGTCTATTATAATGGGAGAAGGGTGGAGGATGTGACAGAACACCCTGCTCTTCAGCCTCACATCAATTCCGCTGCCCTCACCTATGAACTCGCCCTTCGTCCCGAGCATGAGGAACTGATGACCGCTACTTCCCACCTGACCGGTAGAAAGATCAACCGATTCACCCATATCCACCAGAGTGTAGATGACCTCGTCAAAAAGGTTCAGATGCTCCGCCTCATCGCACACGAAACGGGTACGTGCTTCCAACGATGCGTGGGTTTTGATGCCCTTAATGCCGTTTACATGACCACCTTCGATATCGATCAAAAGTATAAGACAGACTACTTCGAACGATTTAAAAAGTATCTCATCCATATCCAGGACAGCAATGTGATGCTCGTTGGAGGAATGACCGATCCAAAGGGAGATCGGTCCCTTCCTCCCAGCAAGCAGTCGGATCCTGATCTTTTCACCCATGTGGTAGAACGTCGCTCCGACGGTATCGTCATTCGAGGAGCTAAAGCCCACATGACAGGAGGTGTCAATTCTCATGAGATCCTGATCATGCCCACTCAAGCGATGAGAGAAGAAGACCGAGATTATGCCTTGTCTTGCGCATTTCCTCTCAATGCGCCAGGAGTGCTTCTCATCTTCGGCCGCCAAACCAACGAGGAACGAAAGTTCGAGGAAGGGATCGATGTCGGCAACCCCCAGTATGGAGTGGTAGGAGGCGAAGCTCTTATTATCTTCGAGGATGTCTTTGTCCCGTGGGAAAAAGTCTTCCTTTGCGGCGAATACGACATGGCTGGGATACTGGTTGAGCGGTTCGCTACCTTGCATCGACAAAATTACGGCGGATGTAAAGGGGGCGTTTCAGACGTTCTAATCGGTGCCACTGCCCTGGCGGCGGAGTACCAGGGAACCGGCAATGCCTCTCACATTAAGGAGAAACTGGCTGAGATGATCCATTTAGCTGAAACGATCTATGCGGGGTCTGTCGCCTGCTCTGCCATGGGCTACAAAACCCCTTCCGGATCATATTACCCGGATCCCCTTTTAGCCAATACCACAAAGCATAACGTCACACGCTACATTTACGAAATTTCCCGTTTAGCCCATGATATCGCAGGAGGGATTATTGCCACCATGCCTTTCCAGGGTGATCTCGAAAGCAGCGAGGTAGGCCATTACGTCAAAAAATACTTAGCCGGCGCAGAAGGGGTCCCGGTGGAGGCACGGATGAAGATTCTCAGGCTGATCGAGAATATGAGCGGCGGAACGGCTCTGATCGAGTCCATGCACGGAGCCGGCTCTCCTCAGACCCAGAAGGTGATGTACGGAAGATTGGGAAACCTCGAACAGAAAAAACGCTGGGCAAAACGTCTCGTCGGCATTGATTAAACTTGAGAGGATAAACAATTACCCTCTCCTCTGGGGGAGAGGGCTGGGGCGAGGGTAAAATTGAACTCAACATTAACCCGGCGTTCCTTTTTAAGACAGTCTATGTTCTGCCTTTTAACCGGGGGAATCAGTCTTCATACTGCTAATACCCTTTCTTATTCCCAAAAGAACCTTTCCGCCCCTAAAACCCACGATGGAAAAGCCATGTTTTATAAAAGGGGCGAAAACCAGTTCATCCAGTGTGAACTCTGCTTTCGACAGTGTCTGATCCCGGAGGGGAAGAGAGGGTTCTGCCGTGTGAGGGAAAACAGATCAGGAGTCCTTCAAAGCCTTGTCTATGGAAAACCCTGCGGTCTCCAGATAGACCCCATTGAGCTGGAACCGATGTATCACATGGTTCCCGGTCATAAGAACCTCTGTGTCTATACGGCTTCGTGCAATTTCAGGTGCAAGCATTGCCATAACTGGCAGATCTCTCAGTCTCCTCCGGAACAGATCAGGTCTATTAGCTCTTCTCCAGCAGAGATCGTGGAGGAAGCGCTGAAGCATGGATGCCAATCCATCTCCCACAGCATCAATGAACCCACGGTCTTTTTCGAGATGATGTATGATGTGATCCGAATAGCCAAGGAGAAAGGGCTCTTAACCCTCTGCCATACGAATGGCGGGATCGCCAAAGCCCCAATGATTGAACTTCTAAAATTTCTCGATGGGGTGACAGTCGATCTAAAATCCTTCAACCCAAGATTCTATCAGGAGATCTCGGAAGCAAGATTTGAACCCGTCTTAGAAACTTTGAAAACCATCAAAATGTCCGGCAAACATCTCGAAATCGTTAATCTCATTATTCCCACTCTCAATGACGATAGGGGTGATATGAAGAGGATGTGCCAATGGATTGTTAAACATCTCGGGAAAGAGACGCCTATCCACTTCACCCGTTTCTCACCCTCTTACAAATTGACCCATCTGCCTTACACTCCGCTCAAGACTCTTGAAGAGGCGAGATCCATTGCTTTGAGCGCAGGAATAAAATTTGTTTACGTCGGAAATGTCGTCGGCCATCCTGCCAATAGCACCTATTGTCCGAAGTGCGGCAGAAAATTGATTGAGAGAACTCACTTCGTTTTGTTAAAAAATCATGTTAAAAATGGATGCTGTCCATTTTGTAACGAAACCATCCCTGGGATTTGGAGCTAAAACAGACGAGAAAGGAGAAAAGAGCAGATGGGAGATAAATCAAAAGAGGGCAATGTGTCCCACCTGATCCTCGCCAGGACCCACAGAGATCAAATGAAAGAGGGAATCACCGTAATCACCAAAGGGGAAGGGGTCCGCGTCTTTGACCGGGATGGAAAAAGCTATCTCGACCTTGTGGCTGGAATGACCCGGCCTGTCCATGTCGGCTATGGACGGAAAGAGATTGCTCAGGCCGTTTACGAACAGATGTGCAAACTCTGTTATTACACACCCATGCAATTTGCAAACGAACCTGCTCTCGAACTGGCAGAGGTCCTTTCCAAAATCGCCCCGGGGAAGATAGACCAATTCTTTTTCGTTTCCAGCGGTTCCGAGGCAGTGGAGTCAGCGATTAAACTGGCCAAACATTATCATTATTTCAGGGGGGAGAGAAAACGTTATAAAATCATCTCCCGAAGGGGCGCCTATCACGGCGTCACCGGCGGCGCTTTAAATCTATTGGGCACCGTGCTTCCCATGCGTCAGATCATGGAGCCCTTTGCACCGGGAACCATCTTTGTGGAGTCACCCTACTGTTACCGTTGCCCCCTTCATCTCTCCTATCCTAATTGCGATCTCGCCTGTGCGAGGGACATCGAACGGGCTATTCAGTTTGAAGACCCCGAACAGATATCCGCCTTTATCGGAGAACCCATTCAACAGGGATTTGGCGCCTACGCCCCTCCGAAAGAATATTGGAAGATCGT
>JASEIE010000126.1:0-3767 GCA_030024065.1 Thermodesulfobacteriota bacterium | reverse complement strand
TTCTCCTCATCATTGATGAGGTGATCTGTGGGTTCGGAAGAACAGGAAAATGGTTTGGGATCGACCATTTCGATATTCAACCCGATCTGATCACTATGGCAAAAGGGATTTCAAGCGGTTACATCCCCCTGGGAGGAGTGGGATGCACGGGGAAGGTCATGCAGCCCATCGAAATCTTCCAGCATCTCCATACCTACTCCAACCATCCTGTCGCCTGCGCAGCAGCCCTGAAAAATATTGAAATCATGAAGAGAGAAAATCTCGTTGAAAATTCCCATCAAATGGGAATCTATTTTTTGGAGCGCCTGAAAACCCTTGAGTCCCATCCAGCGGTTGGTGAGGTCAGGGGAACAGGACTGTGGGCTGCCATCGATTTTACCCTGGATAAGCGAAAGAAGACCCCCTTCCCTTCTCGGGAGATCAACCGCCTGGTTGAACGGGCCAAAAGAAAAGGGTTGATGATTAAGACGATGGGACAGACCCTGGAGTTTGCCCCGCCTCTCATCATCCAGAAAGAGGAGATTGACGAAGCCATCAGGATTTTAGAGGAATGTATTGGCGAAGAGGGAAAAGAGAGTGGGATTTAAATCCGAAGAATGCTTCAAAATATTTAAAAGGGAAGATAGAGTGATGAAAGGTTTCTTTAATAAGATACTGAGGATCGATCTTAAGGCGGGAACCTTCTGTGAAGAATCCGTTCCCGATTCTGTTTATGATACTCTCCTGGGTGGAAAGGGGTTGGGAATCTATCTTCTCATGAGAGAAAACTCTTCCAGAGTGGATCCCCTTTCACCAGTGGCGGTCTCTGTTTGATCCATGAGATCGAGGAGATCGCTTGTCTTAATGATGTTTTTGACCGCCTCGGCGTGGATACGATTTCTGCTGGAAGACTCTGCGCTTTTGCTATCGAGGCTTCTGAGGAGGGACGAATCAAAGAAAAAACGATTGGGGTGATGTGGGCAAGGTCGCTGAACTCCTTCACCATATCGCCTACAAGAAGGGAATTGGAGCCATTTTGGCAGAAGTGATTCGGCATGCCGCCGAGGTTTTGGAATGCAGAGGGCGTCCCCAAACCCTGAGAAAGAGGAAAGCCAATACTTCCCACCTGGCACTCTCTCTTCAGAATCTTTCCTTGTGTGTTCTTTGGCAGGATAAAATGTTGGCTTGTCATTTAAAAATAATTAAATTCTTTCACCTTATGTTACCCAAACTCAATGCATTTACTATAGAGTTCATTTTGGCTTGGTTGAACCCAATAGGGAGTAAAAAAGTTCCTTCTTCCGCCTTATCCTGCACAAGCTTTTTAGAGGGACTTATAGAAAAAATAAACGTTCCATACTTGGGATTAAGAAAGGTTTTGTACAGACTGGCCTTCTCCAAGGCTTTTTCCAAAGGATCAACCCGCTCCATGCATACTAAAATCAAATCCGGCCTGCAAATTCTTTCTGAGTCTGCTATGAGCGCAATATCCTCGATCTTATCGTGGGTGTAAATAATTAGATCAAACCTTAAATTGAGTGTGTTGTATCTCCTCCATAAAGGCTCTAGTGCCTCAAGATTGTACCATTCTCTCCCCGGGCTGGCCTCGGCGGCTTTCCACATTACACCTGACCTAATATCGAGATTTCCTATTTCCGCGCCAAAACTAACAAATCGATTGATCATAGGGGAGTAAATGATAAAATCCGGAGCGATGAATACGGGGGTTGTGTCACGGAGTAAAGAGAGTTGTCTCGATTCTTGGGGCTTCGGGACGGATTGAGGTTCTACCACGATCTTCGGGCCCCGAGGAGTCATCTCTACAGGGGGAACGGTAACAGAGAATATTTTATTCGCCTTCAATAATATTACCAGAGAAAGGACAATCCACTTTTGATACGCCCATTGAAACAATTCCCCATAGGAGCGTTTCAAATATCTTGCCGCCTCTTTTTCAAATGTCTCATCATCGATCTGCCCTTTCAATAGATTGAATAACAGGTCAAACAGCTCTTGGGCGAGTCGACCATTGGCATCATTCAGAAAATGATAAAGATCCCTTGCGATGAAAATCTCTTCCAGTTCAAGTAATCCTTTTACATCCTCCTCTGCTTTGACATAATTCTCTTTCAATCGTTTGGTTTCTCTTGGAAAGTTTGGTAATTGCTCTTTTAAAAAAGCTGTCCTGACTTGGTTAAATTGGCGGTAGAATTCAGGTCGAACATTTTCAGGTATGGCAATCACACGATGAGTGATTTGGATCTCAGGGTGTTCCATCATGAAATTTTTCAATTTCATGTGAGCTTGAAACCATTCCCTCCCCATAGATCCACCTACACGTTCAAGCAATCCTCACAACTCAATTGAAAAGTTGCAAAAAGCAGATAGGGATGCTGAAAAAGTTTTACAGCAGCACCTTTATACATTATATCATTATATCACAGATCTCAAAAACTCTTTACAAAAGTCGCCTCTGGTGACAGTGGACGTTACCCATAAAAATCTTATCATGCCTGCTTTGTAAAAGTTTTGAAACATACCTGTCTGATTAATTACGAACATCAACGCAAGTCTACCTGCACGATAGCAACGCTCTCTCAATCAATCCCTTTGCTATCGGAACCAAATATTTATTGTTTCTTAAAGGCTTTGCATCTTCAATGGTCTTTTGACTTGCCTCGTCTGCTACGGATTCATCAATCGATTTATTGTTGAGGTATTTTTCCGATTTCGCAGGACGATAGGGAAGATTGTATACCGCATTTAAACAGATTCTGGGCTCTTTGATTACTCCCTTTTCACTGATTAATGCTATCGCGCAATTCACGATGGGAAAATCGATCACCTTTCTGAGGGCGTATTTAAGAAAGACACTCCTTGTTTCCGGTTTAGGGCACGGTACCTGAATTTCAGTCAGTATCTCATCAGCCTCGAGTACCGTCGTTCTTCCAGGTCCCACATCAAAAAAATCTTCTGCCTCAACAGTTCTTTTTGTTGTCTTCATTTTCGCCTTTAGAGCAACCAATGCCGGAGCGGTATCATTCGGATTCACTGCCAAGCACCTGTTCACAGCGCCAAAGATGGAGTGGTATCTGTGATCTCCAGCGGCCGCATAGCATATGGCTCCCTTTTTTGCATCCCTCTTTCTCAGGCAAGGGAAATAGTTCTTCGATGCCCGGTAATACCAGCACCTGGAGTCCTGACAGAGGTTCCCCCCAATCGTTCCCATCCCCCTGATCTGGGGTGAAGCAACGGCATAGGCAGCTTGCGCCAAGGCTGTGTATTTCTTTTTGACTATTGGATTTGCTGCAATATGTCTTAGTTTCGTCAGGGCACCAATATTTAAGCCTTCTTCATCTTCCTTCAGGTATTCGAGACTTGGAATAGCCTTGATATTGATCAAAACCTCCGGCATGACAGGATGGATCCTGTTTTTTATCTGACCAAGCAAATCTGTGCCTCCAGCAATGATTTTAGCCCTTCCATCATACTGTTGGAGAATCGATACAGCCTCATCTACCGTCGAGGCATTAATATACAAAAACTTTTTCATCCCTTGAGCCTCCTATATCTTTCCTAGCGCCTTGAGCAATTTGTCAGGAGTGAACGGCGTCGTCTTCAGCCGTATTCCAGTTGCGTGGTGTTGAAATTTAGGAGTGTAGTTCGAGAATGCTTCATAAAAGCATCTGAGGGACATTCTGTGGTTTGATAAGGCAATGTTTTGGCATGGGACGAGGGGGGAGCTTCTATTATCAATCCCAGATTTGATACCTTTTGCTATCCCGCTA
>JASEIE010000125.1 GCA_030024065.1 Thermodesulfobacteriota bacterium | reverse complement strand
GAGTAGATGTTTCTTGTTTTCATTACTACTCATCACAAAAATCCGTCATGAGCCCAAAAATGTTGAAAGGGTGTTTCTCCTGGAGGCATGTGCCAATGAAGATTTTGCTTATGTTCTTGGTGCACAGAGTGGAGAAGATTGTGAGGAAACTTCTCTCCAGGGTAGAGTCATTTTGCCTGGGAGGTATGTTAAGTGGATTGAGGGGGTTATGCTGGGATAGGTAAAAAACCACTTGACTTTTTTTTGGGGGGGGTAGGATAAAGTTAGTCTCTGAATTTGGCAAAAGTAGTAGAAAGGGGGTGATAGTCTTCAAGGGGAAACAGTTTAAGGTGGTGGAGGCAATCGATGGCAAGGGATTAACCTATGTTGGGAAGCTTTTTGAACAGTTTGAAGTAGTTTAAATGAAGAAGGGGGCAAAAAAGTATCAGGCAAAGCGTGATCGAGCAACCCAAAATGGGTTGATCGACATAGGATGTGCCCAATAGCTAACCGAAAATATTACGCTTTGAATTCTTGAATTGGCTAATGAAAGTAGCCATTCTCGCGGGTGGTTTTGGCTCCCGCCTGGCAGAAGAGACAGAAGTTAAACCTAAACCAATGGTGGAGATCGGTGGACGACCGATCCTCTGGCATATCATGAAGCATTATGCCCACTACGGTTTTAAGGAATTCTTTATTGCGCTGGGCTACAAAGGTGATATGATCAAACGCTACTTTCTGGACTACTATCGGTTGAATGGAAATCTGACCGCCCATCTGGCCAATGGAGAAGTTGAAGTTCAGAACAATATATCCGAAGACTGGATTGTAAATCTTATTGATACAGGACTGAATACCCTGACCGGGGGCCGTATCAAGCGTCTCGAATCTTGGCTGAAAAACGAGACCTTCATGATCACTTACGGGGACGGGGTAAGTAATGTTAATCTTCATGATTTATTACAATTCCATCGCTCTCATAAAAGACTGGCGACCGTCACAGCTGTCCGTCCACCGGCCCGTTTTGGCGGTTTGATATTTGATGGGAATCGGGTGGCCCAATTTACCGAAAAACCGCAGATTGGTGAGGGATGGATCAATGGAGGGTTTTTGGTCGTTGAACCCGCACTCTTTAACTACTTGCAAGGAGACCGAAGCAGCCTAGAAGCGGATGTGCTGGAGCAACTGACCTCTGACCAGCAACTGCTCGGTTATCGACATGAAGGTTTCTGGCAATGTATGGATACGCTTCGGGATGTCAGGTTATTAGAAACTCTCTGGCAAAGTGGAAAGCCTCCCTGGAAGGTTTGGTAACGTGTTTGAACAACCTTATCGAAATCGTACAGTCCTCATTACAGGCCATACGGGTTTTAAGGGGGCCTGGCTATCCCTTTGGTTGCATCATTTAGGGTCAGATGTCATCGGTTATGCTTTAAAACCTCCTACCCATCCAAGTCTTTTTGAATTGTGTGATCTGAATTCAAAGATAACCTCTATTGAAGGAGATGTTCGTGACTTTGACAATCTGAAGAGGATTATTCAAAAATATAAACCCGAAATCATTTTTCATTTAGCTGCCCAGGCCATTGTCAGGCGATCCTATGAAGATCCCCTTGAAACCTATTCGTCGAACATCATGGGGACGGTCAACCTTTTTGAGGCCGTTCGCCAGGTGGGAGGGGTGAAGGTCGTGATTAATGTGACCAGTGATAAATGTTATGAGAATCGAGAGTGGGTCTGGGGATACAGAGAAAATGACCCAATGGGTGGTCAGGATCCGTATAGTTCAAGTAAGGGATGTACTGAACTCATCACAACCGCTTATTCGAAATCTTATTTTCCTCCTGAACATTATGAAAAGCATGGTGTCTCTCTGGCCTCTGTGAGATCGGGGAATGTGATCGGCGGGGGCGATTGGGCGGAAGACAGGCTCCTTCCTGATTGTATGAAGGCCTTGTTCGACCATAAACCTATTGTGATTCGCTATCCTGATGCAGTGCGTCCCTGGCAACATGTTCTGGACCCTCTTTTTGGTTACCTTTTATTGGGACAACTTCTTTACCAAAATGGAGCCCCATTTGCAGGGGCGTGGAATTTTGGGCCAGAAGATAGCAGTGCGAAGCCTGTGAAATGGCTCGTCGAGAGAATCGTTGAAATTTGGGGAGAAAAGGCCTGCTGGAAAATGGATGAGACCGATCACCCCTCCGAAGCACATACCCTGAAGTTAGACTGTTCTAAAGCCAAATTAAGGCTGGGATGGTATCCGCAATGGGACCTGGAAACGGCCTTAAGGTTCACGGTTGATTGGTATAAGGCCTATGGCCAACATGAAGATATCTTACCAATAACCCTCCGTCAAATTGAGCAGTATGAAGATAAGATGAAAAGGAAAGGGTAACCGAGATGGAGTGTCGATTTTGTAACAAACCTCTCACGCATCTCTTTCTCTCTCTGGGTTCCTTTCCCCTTTCCAATTCTTTCCTCACAAAAGAACAATTGTATCAAAGAGAAGTGTTTTATCCATTGGAGGTTTTTGTCTGTGAATCCTGTTTTTTAGTCCAGTTGCAGGAATATGAGACACCTGAAAATATCTTCAGTGATTATGCCTATTTTTCCTCTTACTCGGATACCTGGTTAAAACATGCTAAAAGCTATTCGGAGGACATGATCCGTCTTTTTCGATTGGACAGGAATTCTTTTGTGGTTGAGATTGCTAGCAATGATGGCTATTTACTTCAGTATTTTTCTGAGAGAGGAATTCCTGTCCTGGGGGTAGAGCCTGCTCGTAATGTGGCAGAGGTGGCCAGAAAGAAAGGAATTCCCACGGAAACCCTGTTTTTTGGGGCCGAAACAGCTAAACAGTTAACCTCCGAAGGCAAGCGTGCGGACCTTTTGCTGGGAAATAATGTGTTGGCCCACGTGCCCAACCTGAATGACTTTGTCATGGGATTGAAGATCTTGCTAAATCCCCATGGTGCGATCACGATGGAATTTCCTCACCTGATGAGGCTTATGGAAGAAACACAGTTTGATACGATCTATCATGAGCATTTCTCTTATTTTTCTTTCCTCACGGTCGAGAGGATTTTCCATACCCATGGCCTTACCCTCTTTGATGTGGAAGAGTTGCCCACCCATGGCGGTTCTCTCCGGATTTATGCATGCCACACCGAAAATACGACCCAACCGATTACTGAGCGGGTGGATCGGTTGAGGCAAAAAGAAATGAAGGCCGGTTTTGGAGATATCCATCATTACCTGGGTTTTCAGGAAAAAGTGAAAACGATCAAGCAGGATATCCTGAAATTTTTGATTCGGACAAAAGAAGAGGGAAAAAGGGTTGTGGGCTATGGGGCGCCTGCCAAAGGGAACACGTTGCTGAATTACTGCGGAATTCGATCAGATTTTATTGATTATACGGTGGATAAGAATCCCTATAAACAGGGGCACTTTCTACCGGGAAGTCATATTCCTATTATAGAACCGAATATAGTCAAGGAGACCAAGCCGGATTATTTATTCATTTTGCCGTGGAATCTCAAAGACGAAATCATGGAGCAGATGGCCTTTATCAGGCAGTGGGGGGGGAAGTTTGTTATCCCGATTCCCAAAATAGAAGTGATTTAAGATGATCTTTAAGGAAACGAAGCTTAAAGGAGCCTATATCATTGAAATCGATCCCATTGTGGACGAAAGAGGGTTTTTTGCCCGGAGTTTCTGTGCGAAAGAATTTGAGAAATATGGCTTGAATCCCTCCATTGCCCAGTGCAATATATCCTATAATGAAAAAAAAGGGACACTACGAGGCATGCATTATCAGGTTCCCCCCTATGAGGAAGCCAAAATGGTGCGCTGCACAATGGGCGCGATTTACGACGTCATCATTGACCTACGCCCGGAATCGCCTACCTTCAAGCAGTGGATTGCCGTGGAACTAACGGCGGAAAATCGCCGAATGCTCTATATCCCTGAAGGCTTTGCTCACGGGTTTCAGACCCTGGAGGATGACACTGAGGTCTTTTACCAGATATCGGAGTTCTACCATCCCGAGTGCGCGAGAGGAGTACGATGGGACGATCCGGTGTTTGGAGTCGAGTGGCCGGCGGATGAACGTACAATCTCCCCGAGGGACTTAGAATACGCAAATTTTGAAGGCTAACCTATGATGGCGAATTCTTCGACATCGGTGCTTATCGCGGGGATCGGGGGCGCCTCGCTAGGGACTGAAATCCTCAAGTGCCTGGACTTGGCGGGAAGATACGATGTCTTCGGCTGTGACATCTCGCCACTTGCCTACGGGCATTATCAGGATGGCTTCGTGGAGACATTCCTGGCCGATAGGGAGCGGTATGTCGAGTCGTTGATGGAGATTTGTACTGCCAACGACATCCGTGCCATCATCCCTGGCGGGGAGGAGCCGATGAACCTGCTGGCCCCGCGCTCCGCCGAGTTTCGAGAGGTCGGTATCCACATTGCGGGCAACTCACCAGAGGTTATTACAACCTGCTCGCACAAAAAGCGCTTGTTCGAGCGGCTAATGGAGTTGAACTTGCCGGTGCCCGTGACCGTGTCGGTTAGCACTGTAGATGAGTTCCAGGGTTTTCCTTGCCCGTGTGTGATCAAACCAGCTACTGGTACAGGTGGAAGTCGTTTCGTCTTCCTGGCCTCGGATCGCGACGAGGCAATCTTGTACCTGCGTTATGTCTTGGCTAACTGCGATACGGCCTTGGTACAGGAATACGTTCCTTTGGACGAGGGAGAGTTTACGATTGGGGTGTTGTCCTTATCGGATGGCAGGCTTGTTGCGTCAATCGCTCTGCAGCGACTCTTCCATGCCAAGTTGTCGGTCCTGGCTAAGACAAAGGCTGGCTTGATTTCGAGCGGCTACACCCAGGGGCTGGTTGATGAGTTTTCCGAAGTACGCTCCCAGGCAGAGCGGACCGCCCAAGCGCTCAGGAGCACTGGCCCGATAAACATCCAGGCACGCCTCCGAGACGGCGTCTTATTGCCATTTGAGATAAATCCCCGCTTCTCCGCCTCAACTTATCTGCGTGCCATGGCAGGCTTCAACGAGATCGACATGTATCTGCAATACGCACTGTATGGGGTAGAGCCTACCGCTCCTCAAATCCGTCCTGGCTACTACCTGCGCAGTTTGTCCGAAGTATTTGTGCCCAGGGAGGAGCTCAAACAATGATTCACTGGATCACTGAGTATCTTGGAACCTCCTCCTGGGATCAGGTGGATCGTTCGCTTGATGCCAACCTGATGGACGTGCGCGATCTGGTTGACAAAAGCGGTAACGCGCCGGCAGCGGTTAAGGCCAAGATTGATGAGGCACTGAATTATCTGCGAAAGGGAGAAAAAGTGGTAATTTGCTGCGATTATGGCATGTCTCGTAGCAATGCGATCGCAGCGGGGATTTTATCGCTCTATGAGGGTATTGATGTGAATGAGGCTATCAGACGTGTCACCGATGCCACAAATGAGACAGGAATCAAACTTGAAGTATTGTCAGCCATGCGTGAAGCCCTTGGTGCAAAGGTGCGAGAGCCGCGCATGTTGGAGGAGAAGCGGGAAATACTGGTAACTGGTGCTTTTGGATTCATTGGTAGGCGCTTGGTGCATCTCATGGGAGCCGAATACAGAGTTGTGTCACCGACACGCCAAGAGATTGATCTGTTGAAAGATGCCATCAAGCTAGACTTGCTTGTGAAAGAACATGGTGTTGACATACTCATACACCTGGCTAATCCGAGAGTCCATACAACTAACGATGCAATGGGGCAGACTCTTGTAATGCTCAAAAATGTCTTGGATGTTTGTGCAGAAAATCGCCTATTCTTGATATACCTGAGCAATTGGGAGATCTACGCCGGCTACAAGGCGCAGGAACTAAGAGGGGACGAATCATTGGTCCCATGTCCAGATGGAACATACGGGCAAACGAAGTTCCTATGCGAGGCGTTAATAGAGCACTATGGGCAACATAAGGGGCTTTCATATACGGTTCTGAGATCGAGTCCTGTCTATGGGCCTGGGAGCGATCGGCCAAGATTCATCTGGAACTTCCTTGAGAAAGCCCGTTCTAACGAAGACATTGTGGCACATAGGTATATCAATGGCTATCCCAAATTGGACTTGTTGCATGTAGATGACCTTTGTAGGGCTATTCTTGCTGCTGCTGGGTGCCGACTGCATTGTTCGATGAATCTGGGAACTGGCGTGGGAGTATCTACAACTGAGGTCGCTCAATTGATCGTGGAGCTCGTCAATTCAAGGAGTGGGATCCGACATATCGACATCGAAGCGTTTACCAGCAATATCGTGATGGTCATACAGCGGGCGCGACAAGTGTTGAATTGGCAACCGGCAATTGATTTCACCAACGGACTGACCATGCTCCTAAACAAACAGAAACAGGTGAGCCATGTCTGATACCAACCCCGAAAATTTCAAAGACGAATTACAGCGCCAGGAATCTATACAGTGGGAGCGTGGCAAGTTTTACAAAGCGTACGAGACGATGATGGGGAAATACATTGTCAAAAGCGTTCTCGAACACGCCCGCCCGCTGAGTTTGCTCGATGTCGCGTGTGGGAATGGTCTCATCACGAGCCAACTGGCACGGCGCTTTTCGCGCGTCGTTGGCGTCGAAGCATCGTCTGCGCTCATCGACAATGCGCGCGAGATGTATCCGCAAATCGAGTTCATCCATTCGCTCGCGGAAGAATATCGCGATCCTGAAGGATTTACGACGATCACGATTTTGAATCTATTGGAACACGTGATTGATCCTGTTGATCTGCTCAAGCGCGTTTCGGAAAATTTGAAACCCGAAGGTGTGATTATCGCGAACGTTCCGAACGCGCTCGCGGCGAATCGCCGTATCGCCAGGTTGATGGGATCGCTGGAAAGCGAATACGAACTCTCGCCTTTTGACATTAATGTCGCGGGACACCGCCGCTATTACGATATGCCGATGCTCATTCGAGATTTTGAGTCGGCAGTTTTGCGCGTGATTCATAAAGGCGGTATTTTCTACAAGGGTCTTTCTTCCGTGCAGTTCAACTGGCTCCTGGAACAAGGCGAATGGGACAAAGGTGGTTATGGTTGGGGACGCGTTGGCGCAGAGAAAGCGAAGGACTGGCGACAGGCGTTTTGTGATGCATGTTATGAGTTTGGGAAAGAGCACCCGGAAGACTGCAATCTAATCTACGTAGTTGCTCAAAAATAGCTTTGGGAGCGCACCGTGATGGATGACAATGAACTGATCCGTGCCATGGGCAGCGACAGCTATCTCAGAGAACTGGCAACGGATTTTTTGCGCGACACGTCCAAATACAAATACACCTATCATTTCACCTGGCTGGGTCAGCCCATCATTCAACTGCCACAAGATATTGTCGCAGTGCAAGAATTGATTTGGAGGGTTCAGCCCGATTTTATTATTGAAACCGGCATTGCGCACGGCGGCTCGCTGATTCTTTCCGCGTCTATACTGGAACTTTTAGGAAGCAACGGACATGTGCTGGGGATTGACATTGAGATTCAAGAGCACAATCGCGCGGCTATTCTTCAGCATCCGCTCGCCAAAAGGATTACGATGCTTGAAGGCTCTTCGGTGGACGAGAACGTGATTGCAAAAGTGCGAAGTTTCGCCAAAAACAAAAAGCGCGTGTTTGTGATGCTGGATTCCGACCACACGCACAATCATGTGCTAGAAGAATTGAAACTCTACTCGCCGCTCGTGAGTAGGGGCAGTTATTTGATCGTGTTTGATACGGCGATTGAAGACATGCCGCCCAATTTTTATCCCAATCGCTCCTGGGGCAAAGGGAACAATCCTAAAACGGCGGTCTGGGAATTCCTAAAGACGAATGACCGCTTTGTCGTGGATAAGGAGATCGAACACAAACTGCTTATCACGGTAGCCCCGGACGGCTATCTGAGGTGCGTAAAGGACTGAATATGGAAAGAATTCCCGTCGCTGGTCCTTGGATTACACAAAAAGAGATTGAGTACGTCACCGATGCTGTCACCAACGCCTGGTACGGCAACCACAATATATACCATGAGCGCTTTGAAAAAGCGTTTGCGGATTATTTAGGTATTCGGTTTGCGATTTCTCTGCCTTCCTGCACTTCAGCCATTCACCTTGCCCTGGTAGCACAAGGGATCGGCCCAGGAGATGAGGTGATTGTTCCTGACATCACCTGGATTGCCTCTGCTGCCCCTGTCAGTTATGTGGGAGCGACACTTGTTTTTGCTGATATTGACTCAAAGACTTGGTGTTTGTCCGCCCCATCCTTTGAAGAATGTGTTACGCCAAAAACAAAAGCGGTCATCCCAGTTGACCTTTATGGCAACATGCCCGATATGGATGCCATTCGAGATATTGCCGAACGGCATGCCATCGCAGTAATAGAAGATGCTGCGGAAGCGATTGGTTCAGAATATAAGGGCAGGAAAGCAGGTAGTTTCGGCAGCACAGGTGTTTTTAGTTTCCATGGTTCAAAAACATTGACCACAGGGGAGGGTGGCATGCTTGTTACCAACCAAAATGACATTTATGAACGTGCCTTAGTACTGCGTGACCATGGTCGAAAGCCCGGCGATAGGATGTTTTTCAATACAGAAGTGGGCTATAAGTATAAAATGAGCAGCATGCAAGCGGCCCTCGGTTTGGCCCAGTTAGAACGGATAGAAGAATTGGTTGTCCGTAAACGCCAGATTTTCTCCTGGTATCGAACAGAATTGGCTGAGGTTGAAGGGGTTACTCTAAATTATGAACCTCCAGGCATAAAAAATACATACTGGATGATTACTGCCATTTTAGATCCAAAATTCAGAATGACAAAAGATCTCTTGATGAGACGGATGGACGAGATGAACATTGATTGTCGCCCTTTTTTTCATCCCATTAGTTCTCTCCCTGCCTATGAGCAAACCGAACAATCACAGCAGGCACGACTGCGGAATCCGGTTAGCTATCAAATCAGTCCCTATGGAATAAATCTCCCATCTGGTTTGGACCTGACGGAAAAAAAGGTTCAGTACGTCTGCGGCGCCCTGAAATCGATTCTACACAAACATGACAAATAGAAAACCATTCGTCAGTATTGGTCTGCCTGTTTACAATGGAGCGGAGTATCTTCGCCTTGCATTGGATTCATTGCTGGCGCAGGATTACGAGAATTTTGAATTGATCATCTCAGATAATCATTCAACAGATTCAACCCAAGAGATATGTTTGGAATATATGGCAAAGGATAAAAGAATTCAGTATTGCAGAAATAGAACCAATATAGGAGCCATCAATAATTTCAATAAGGTTTTCGAACTTTCCCGGGGTGAATATTTTATGTGGGCTGCGCATGATGATGTAAGGGAACCCAATTATATCAGCTCATGCTTAAAGATCCTGGAAATGAATCCCAACGTGATACTGTGTTGTAGCAATACCATATTAGAGGAAAACGGAAAATGTAGAGAGTTAAAGGAAGATTTCAGTACTGTAGGTATGTCCCCTAACAGAGGATTCCGAAAAATCCTATGGAATAATTCATGCTCAAGTATATATGGCCTCATTAGGAGTAGCGTTTTAAGAAAGACTAAACTTTTCAAAGATACGGTATCCTCTGACAATCTATTGCTTGCGGAATTGAGTCTATTGGGCGAATTTTGTCAGTTGCCTTTATTACTTTTTAAAGAAAAGATTAGAACAAGAAACCTTTCACAAAGAATCAATGGAATTCTGAATATGTACTTACCGGATAGAGATCGGTACATTTACCTCCCTTTTATAAAATTAGCAATCGACCATTGGAGAGTCGTACAAAATGCTCCGTTGGGAAAGAAGGAAAAAATCATTGGTTTTTTAGATGTTATTTTGTGCTTTCTTTTTAAATATAAAGTTCTGCTTTCAGACCCAGTTTTCACCCTATATCTCAACCTATCCAAATTAAGGAAATAGACGGCGGACTGAACCCCTGGGATTGGACACTCGAAGCCTTTTCTGTCTATTTCACCTTGTTTTTAATTTGATTAAGTCTAATAATTTTGATAAAAATAATATTGCTATGGGAAACGAACAAAATATTTTAGTGATCATTCCTGCCTACAATGAGGAGGGTTCGGTGGGGAAAGTGGTCGAGGATATTAACACACACTTTCCTCAGGCGGACTCCCTGGTGGTGAATGATGGGTCTACCGATCAAACCCTTGAAAGAGCGAGGGCGAGTGGCGCAACGGTTTTAAACCTTCCCTATAACCTGGGGATTGGAGGGGCGATGCAGGCCGGCTATCAGTATGCCTTCGGAAAAGGTTATGGCATTGCCATCCGGGTAGACAGAGATGGTCAGCATGACCCCAAAAGAAATGGATAGAGAATTCAGGAGTCGTAGCTGGATAAATTTCTTGGCAAAATTACAAAAGGATGATATAAAAATCACGAATGATATACCTATAGAGAGCTCTGAAAAACTACTTTTCGCTCTCTGATTACACAGATTTCAAAAAAAT
>JASEIE010000124.1 GCA_030024065.1 Thermodesulfobacteriota bacterium | reverse complement strand
CTGCAGCCGCCGGCCCAGAGGGAGCAGCGGGGCATTATTTCTAACGGGGTAAAAATATTTTTCATCTTTTATACCCATCATTCCATTGTTCCATTATTCCATGATCTTCCTATTCACCCTTTTCAATCTCCACAAAGATTTTTCCATGGTGAAAGATGCGGACCCCTCCTGTCTGCTCGGAGACCACAATGGCCAAGGCATCGGTCAGACGGGTAATACCGGCAGCCGCCCGGTGGCGGCTGCCCAACCCCAGGGGAATTTCGATATTCTCCCCTGAGGCATCGAGGTGGCGTCCTGCTGCCATGATGACGCCATCATCACGGAAGATGAAGGCTCCATCGATGGAAGAAAACTCTTTCACCGTTGCTTTCAGACGAGGGTCGAGGATGTTACGTTCTTCCTCGGGATATCCCTGAAAGGGATTGATGACCATGGGGTGTGAAAATTTAAAAACCTCTTCATGCCTTCCCATGACCAGGATAGTCCCAGCCGGCTTTCTTCCTTCTTTGCCTTCTGAAGCGAGCTCGAGGGCAATGGTCAAGATGGTATCGAAGACTTCCGGTTTTACAATATCAGAGAGAACCGGCAAGTCCGAGGAAGAGATAATTTCAAACTCCCTCCCGAATTCAAGAATGAGGAGGTTGTCGAGGGTTTTGGATTGAGGGATTCCGGAAAGGCAGACCCATTTATCCCCTTTTCTGACCAGCCCCTTTGTCAGGGCCTGAAGGACGGCCATTTTTATCTGGTTGACCCTGCCAAGAGGGATATCCGGGAGCTTCAACACTTTTTTAAAGACCGTGCTGGCTTCTCGAAAAGAGACATCATCCTTGAGGGCGAGGATCAACTCAACCTGCTTCTCCCGACCGATTTGGGAGAGACTCTCATAATCCTCGACGAGGTCGGCATAAATTAAAATCCCTTTCGATTTTGTCTTTTTAACAATGGCACAAGCTGTCTCCACCAAGATCCGGTTCTGTGCTTTCACTTTTTTCTCCTTCGATCAGGACTTTATTTTCTTCAGTTTTTATTATACAAATATTGAGAGAGAAATCCACATAAAAATATACAAAGGACAAAGAGAAGTCGAATAGTCATATAGTCGGGTAGTCGTTTAGTCATAAGACTATTAGACTACGAGACGATGAGACTAAGCGACCATATGAGGGAGGAGGGAATGGGTTTTCGGTGCGGGGTCGTTGGGCTTCCCAATGTGGGCAAATCGACCATTTTTAATGCCCTGACCGCAGCAGGGGCGGAAGTAGCAAGCTACCCTTTCTGTACCATCCAGCCCAATGTGGGAATTGTTTCTGTTCCCGATAAGAGGATGGAGAATCTTGCCAGGTTGATCCACCCCAAAAAAGTGACCCCTACCACGCTCGAATTCTTCGACATTGCCGGATTGATGAAAGGGGCGAGCAAAGGAGAGGGGTTGGGAAATCAGTTTCTGGATCATATCCGGAATGTGGATGCCATTGCGCATACCGTCCGATGTTTTGAAAATAGGAATGTCGCCCACAATTTCGGTTCAATCGATCCGGTGAGGGATATCGAGGTGGTGAATACAGAGCTCATTTTAGCAGATCTTCAGACGCTGGAAAAAAGGATGGCGAAGGTGGAGAAGCTTCACCGGGTTGGTGCGAAGGAAGCCGCCCTGGAATTAGAAGTATATCGAGAGATTCAGGCTGTCCTGGACCGGGGTCAAATGGCGAAGAGTCTTCACTTCACTGGAGAGAAGAAAACAGTTTTTGCGGACCTCCATCCCCTGACGGCAAAACCTACCTTCTATGTGGCGAATGTAGATCAGGGGGAATTAAGGGGTGAAGGGGTTTTTTTGAAGGCTATGGTGGATTGGGCGCAGAAAGAGGGACAGAAGGTAGTGGTGATCTGCGGTGATATCGAAGCCGAACTATCCGAATTGAAGGAGGAGGAGAGGGAGGAATTCAGGGGAGAACTGGGCCTGGAAGGGTCGAGCTTAGAGCGATTGATCAGAGTGGGCTATGAGATCCTTGAACTCGTCACTTTTTATACGACTGTGAGCTCAGAATTGAGAGCCTGGACCGTCCCCAAAGGGACCCCTGCTCCCAAAGCCGGAGGGAAGATCCATAGTGATATGGAGCGGGGGTTTATACGGGCAGAGGTGATCTCCTTCAGTGATTTCACGGCCTGCGGTTCTGAACATTTAGCAAAGGAGAGGGGTCTTCTCCGCTCGGAAGGAAAGGATTACATTATCCGGGACGGAGATATCATCCACTTTCGTTTTCATATATGATTATTAAAGGAAGAGGCATTGAAGGAACTACATCAGGATCCAGAACTGAGAGTGGGTGTGGTGACAGGCACAGGCGATGAGGCCTTCATTGCCGGAGCGGATCTCCATATCTTAAAAGTCCGGACTCCCGAGATGGCGGTTGAGGCCTCGAAGAAGGCAAATGAAATCCTTCTTTCTATGGAGGCGATGGAAGAGCCAATGATCGCTGCCATCAATGGTTGGGCCCTGGGCGGAGGCTGTGTCGTAATTAGCCGTTCCCCCTTCGACACGCTCAGGGCGAACGGCCCTGCCTACCGGCAGGCAGGTAATCAATTAATTTTAAATATGTCTTTTTCCGTTCGTGGTGAGCCCTTCGACTCACCGTTCGCCCTGAGGGCTCTCGAAGGGACGAACGGTTTGCTCAGGACAGGCCCTGTCGAACCATGAACGGACTTGCGACACAGTCTCTTGGGGGTGAGGGGAAAAGGAGAGATCATTATGGGCTCAAATTCAAATTCCCTTTTAAATATCATTTCCTTCGACGGAAAGTCTCCTCAATTTGATGAGACCGTATTCATTGATCCCACAGCGAGGCTCATCGGAGAGGTGGTCCTCGGATCAGAAGTGAGCATTTACCCTTTTGCTCTCCTGAGGGCGGATAGCCATTCGATTACTGTGAGGGAGCGGTCTGTGATTTTAGATAAGGTCCTTATCGAGGCTCCAAAGGATCATCCTGTAGTCATTGAAAAAGAAGCGTTGATCAGCCACGGCGCTATCCTTCATGGGTGTATTGTCCGTGAAGGAGCGATTGTGGGAATCGGAGCCATTGTGCTGGATGGCGCTGAGGTCGGACGAAACTCCATTGTGGGAAGCGGAAGCCTTGTTCCTCCTAAGATGAAGATTCCTGATCGTTCATTGGTCCTGGGTATTCCGGCTAAGGTAGCGAGGACACTCGACGACGAGGATTTGGAGAGGTCGAAAGAACAGTTGAATGAAGCCCATGAAAAATCGAGAAAGTATTTGAAGATCTTTGGGAGCAACTAATGGGAATGGACTGGATTAAAAGGATACTGATAGTGGGGGCCGGGACAATGGGCCATTCGATTGCCATGGTCTTTGCTCAAGGAGGCTATGAGGTGGATCTGGTGGACCTCGAGGAGGATATCCTCAGAAAGGCCCTCAGATTGATCCGTTCTAGTCTTCAGACCCTGAATGAAGCGAAGATGGCCGATGTGAGAGCCACTCCAGAAATTCTGGGTCGAATCCATCCCTCCACCTCCTTAGATGTTGCAAAGAGGGCAGATCTGGTTATCGAGGCGATCACTGAGAACCCGAAGGCGAAGAAAAGGCTTTTTCAAACGCTGGATCATCTCTGCCCTTCGAGGGCGATCTTTACGAGCAACACCTCTTACCTCAATATCTTTCAATTTTTAAAGACGGTCCGGCCGGAAAAGGTCTTGATCGCCCACTGGTATGTTCCTCCCCATCTTATCCCTTTAGTGGATATGGTCAAGGGACCGAAGACATCGTCGGAGACAATGGAGACCGTCAGAAAACTTCTCTTAAAACTGGGGAAGACACCCATCGTCATGAAGAAATTTATCCCCGGTTATATTGCCAATCGTCTTCAGAGGGCGATGGCGAGAGAGGTCTTTCATCTTCTGGACGGAGGATATGCCTCTCCAGAGGAGATTGATCAAGCGGTCAAGAACAGTTTGGGGATCCGAATTCCTATTGTCGGAGTGGTCCAACGATACGATTTTACAGGATTGGATTTAGCCCTTACCATTGAGAGAAATCCATCTATTCATCTGGTCTCGAAGGATGGCGTCCCAAAAATACTGACCCATCTGGTGAGGAAAGGCCATTTGGGAGTGAAGTCGGGCAAAGGGTTTTACGACTACTCCTCCAGGGACATTGACGAGGTCCTGAGGGAGAGGGATCTGAAACTGATCAAATTAATAAGGTTTTTAAAGGAAAAGAATTTTAACCCATAATCCCTGGCCCCCAAATCCTGTAAATGATGGAACCAATTCTTTCTTCCGTTGTCTATATAAAAGGGGAAGAGCGAGTTTTTAATGGAGACTTCTCCAAAGATTAGAATGGAGGTCATCGAATCCTGCAAGTCAGGGGATAAACAGGCCTTTGCAGAGGTAGTTCTCAATTACCAGAAGAAGGTGTTCAATATCGCCTACCGGATGCTGGGAAATAAGGAGGAGGCAAAGGGCCTATCTCAGGAAGTCTTCATTTCGGTCTTCGAGTCGATAAAAGATTTAAGGGAAGAGGTCAAATTTGAATCCTGGCTGACCCGGATTACCTTGAACCATTGTCGCAATCGCTGGAAATACCTGAAACGGAGGCACTACTTCAACTCTGACTCTTTGAATGATCCCATCGAGACAGAGGATGGGGAGATGGAAAAGCCGGTTTACGATCCTTCCGGTAATCCTGAAACACTTCTTGAGAAGAAGATGACCAAGGAGTTTATCCAGAGAGGACTCCTTAAAATGAAGGAGGATCAGAGAAAACTGATCGTGTTGAGGGACCTGCAGGGATTTTCTTATGAAGAGATTGGGGAAATGTTCTCCCTTCCGGAGGGAACAATCAAGTCAAGGCTTCACAGGGCCAGAATGGATCTCAAACGGATTCTGGAGAGATCCATTCATTAATCCAAATGCTGGATTCAAAAGGCAGTTGGGTATGCCTCCAAACCTTTAAGGTTCATTTAAGGAGACGAAGTCGATGGATTGCCAAAGGGTTCGTGATCAATTCTCTTCGATGCTTGAGGGCGAATTAAGCCCGCCGGAGGAAGAGAAAGCCAAGGAACATCTTGCCTCCTGCCTGGAATGTCAAAAAGATTGGGAAAGGTTTAATCAGATGATCCAATGGCTTCACTCCGTTGATGAAGAAGAGGTGCCGGAGGGATTTCTTTCAGAAGTAGAGAGAAAGATGGAAATGCGGAGAAAGAAGGTCCCCATCCCGGAGAAAGAGGGATGGAGAGGACTCCATTTTCCTCGTTCCATGAAGATCCCCATTCAGGCCGCGGCGATGGTGATGATCCTCTTTCTTGCTCTCTATCTCACCAAGATGACGCCCTTTGAGATGCAACAGGAGAAGGCCGTCCCCAAAACAGAGGTTTCCTATTTGGTGAGAGAAAAGAAAGAGTCCGTTTTAAAAGAAGAAGAGCAGTCGAAGGTAACCCTGCCGCCCCCGGTGTCATATCGAAAAGATTATATCTCAGAAGAGAAGCCTCCTGTTTCAGATGAAAGAAGGGATGCCAAAGAGGGGATCGCTCAAAAAATGAAAGAGAAGGATATTGAACCACCTGCTCCTCCTCTCAAAGAAGAAATGGCAACGGTTAAAACCTCCCGGCCGAAGGAGATAGCAAGAGCGGAAGCCCCCCCTCCGGAGGAGAAAAGGAGGGAGAGCGATCAGGTGAGAAGAGTGATGAAGACTCTTGCCAAAAAACCAATCCGCGAAATTACTTTAAAAATCAAGGACCGGGAAAAAGCGGTCTCCCGGCTTCAGGATTTAGCTAAAGAATTGGAAGGAGAAATGGTTAGAGAAGAGGAAAATGTGCTCCTGGCCTCCTTACCTGCTTCCTCCTATTCGAATTTTGAAAAGGGATTGGCCGAGTTGACTTTTTCTGTGAATTCAGATAAGACGATTCCCACAAAGGATGCCCAAGAAAGTCTGGGCCTTCAGACAAGAACCGGGAAAAGAGAATTCAGAAAGAAAGATAAAGAGCCCCAAGAGGATTTTATTGTTATTCGAATCTTACTCGTCCTGGAATAATTACATGACTGATACGATCGGGTTACTTGACGCAACAGGATATCCAGATTGATGAAAAACTGAGAAAGGGGAAATGAGATGGAAGAGACAACAATGATGCTAGCAGATTTTATACACAATCTTAAATATGAGGATTTGCCAGTTGAAGTCATCGAAAAGGCTAAAGACTTAATCCTCGACCAATTTGGAGTCCAACTTGCCTGCTCAACCAAACCATGGAGTCAAGCAACCTACAGATTGGTAAAAGAGTGGGGGGGAAAAGCTGAGAGTACCGTGGTAAACTATGGAGACAAAATTCCAGCCGTAAATGCGGCATTCGCGAATGGAGCCTTTGGCCATGGTTTTGAAATTGACGACTCCCTCAGAAGGGCAACCATTCATCCTGGAAGCGTGGTCGTCTCGGCTGCTCTATCCATGGGAGAAAGGGAACGAATATCCGGCACGCATTTCATCTTGGCCGTAGTTATCGGCTTTGAAGTGCTGGGTAGAATTGCTCTTGCAACGGCACCGAAACTAATGGTGAGAGGACACCATCCCACTTGCACTATCGGTACTTTTGCCGCTGCTGCCATGACTAGTAAAATTCTGAATTTCGACAGGGTCACCCTCATTAATGCGTTGAGTATAGCCGGCGGCTACTCATCAGGGTTGGTGGTATCGGGAGGTGGTGGCGATCTCAAACGGATTTATGGCGGATTAGCTGCCTCCGGTGGAATCAAGGCTGCCTTATTGGCCGAAAAGGGAATAACCGGCCCCTCTGATGTTCTGGAGGGGCGTTTGGGATTCTGCCATGCCTTCTCGGATAGCGTTCGGTTGGAGGAGGTCACGGCCGAATTGGGGAAGGTTTATCGTTTAATGGAGATCAGGTATAAATATCATGCAGCCGACGGGCATGTGCATCCTATGATCGATGCCGCCGCCGATATCGCACGGGAACACAAAATAGACCCAGACAACATTGCGGAGATCCTCATCGGGACCAATAAGTATATCGCTTCGCGCTCAATAGTGAGTGTGAGTCACCCTCGGGATGCTATAACCGCCCAATTCAGCGGTGCTTTCAGTGTGGCTCTAAGGCTTATTAAGGGGAGCAACGGTTTGAACGACTACACGGATGAAAATTTCCAAAACCCCAGGATAACAAACCTTGCCAGTAAGGCTAAGGTGGTGATCGATGACGAAGTGGAAAGAGACTTTCCACGGGTGAGGGCGGCAACGGTCACTATCAGGATGAAAGACGGGTCTCTTTACAGTAAAAAGGCCGAAGACCTGCGGATGCTTTCCAGGGAAGAGCGTGAGAATAAGTTTAGGAGTTTATCGACCGTAGTCATATCACCAGCGAAGGCGGAACAGCTGCTAAAGATTACCCGAGGAATGGAAGGGGTCACCGATGTGTCATCACTGTCGAAGCTGCTGATCCCTTAGCTGAACTCAGGCATGGGACTATTAAGGGTATTTGAACGAAAGCCACTTTACGGCATATAGTAAACCCTTCTGTGGCATTGGGCAAACTTTTCAGGACAAAACTCATAAGGAGGTGTTGAAGTGATACAACCAACCAAGATCTTTGAGCCAGGCAAGATCGGTAGTATGTCAGTCAGAAACAGGATCGTCATGGCCCCGATGGGGACACACTCGGCGGATAGCGGGGGGTATGTGACTGACCGAATGATAGACTATTATGTTGAGAGGGCTAAAGGTGGGGTAGGGCTTATCATCACTGAAGGGATTAAGGTGTTACTCGAATCCGGCGGCCCATATTCAGGAAATATCAGCGATGATAAATTCATACCTCGATTCAGGGACCTTACCTGTGCCGTTCAGGCCCATGGTGCAAGGATGGCTTGTCAGTTAAACCTCCATGGGGCGCAGGCTTTAGAACACTGGAGTGAAGAGATGCGGCCTGAATGGGCAGAGGCCATAGGCCCATCTGCGGTGAAAGCGTTTCCCTATGGTGTGATTCCTCGAGCCCTGTCCAGAGAAGAAATCCATTATTTGGTGGAGGCTTATGCGGAGGGGGCCAGACGAGCCAAGGATGCTGGTTTCGATGCTGTGGAAATTCACGGCTGCCATGGGTACTTTCTAGGCGCGTTCCAATCCCCCTTTAAGAACAGAAGGACTGATGAGTATGGGGGAAGTCTGGAAAATAGAACGAGGTTTGCTTGCGAGGTAATCCGTCTTGTCCGGAAAAAAGTCGGGCCAGAATTTCCCATCAGTTTCAGAATGAATGGCAGCGACTTTTTCGAGGGCGGAGTCACCCTGAATGATGCCATGCAGCAAGCCCCTCTGCTCGTGGAGGCTGGAGCTAATGCATTACATATTTCAGCGGCTGCTCCCGAGAGTCATCGGTGGCGCGACCTTTGTTACCTGTACCCGGATGGAGCCATTGTCCACCTGGCAGAGGCAATTAAGAAGGTGGTCAACATTCCTGTGATCACGGTGGGTAAGATCGGAAACCTCGCCTTCGCCGATCGAATCCTCAGAGAGGGCAGAGCCGACTTCGTCGCCATGGGCAGGGCGCTGCTGGCCGACCCCGAATTGCCCAAAAAGAGTAAGGAAGGAAGGTTAGAAGACATTCACCGGTGCATCTATTGCAATAACTGCCGAGTTTCTCGCCTTGGCCGTGAGAAAATACTGGTCCATGGTGAAGAAGGCCCATCGTGTACAGTGAACCCAGCGTTACTGAGGGAGAAGGAGTTTACGCTCAAGCCAACCGAACACGCTAAGAACGTGATGGTCATCGGCGGAGGTCTAGCGGGTATGGAGGCGACCAGAGTTTTAGCAGAACGAGGCCACCGAGTCTCTTTGTATGAACGTAGCGACCAACTGGGCGGGCAATGGAATGTCGCCTGCATGCTGGAGTCCAAGAGTGAGTTCGCCAGTGTCACCCAAAACCTGACCAGAGGCTTGGATAAGTGTAGAGCGAAGGTTATACTCAACACAGAAGTGACCCCCACTCTTGTCCGAAAAGTAAAACCCGATGTGGTGGTTGTGGCCACGGGAGCTACCCCTAAGACGCTGGGTGTTCCCGGCGCAGAAGGTAAGAATGTAGTTAAAGCGGAGGATGTGATTCAAAAAAAGGTTCAAGTGGGCCAGAGAGTGGTGGTGGTTGGCGGTCGGCTTGTTGGTATGGAGATTGCGGAGTCTTTAGCCAAACAGGGCAAAAAAGTCTCCCTGGTCACCAAGAATGGACTTGGCGAAAATGGCGTGCCCCTTGAGCGAAACATATTTGTCACCCTAAGGGATAGACTATACGAGATCGGTGTCCTGTTGTTGCCTTATTCACCTGTATTTGAAATATTGGAGAAAGGGATCTATGTCATTGACAGGAAGGAGCTGATGTTCTTGGAGGCAGATACCGTCGTGATGGCAGTGGGAATGGAGCCTGAAAACTATTTGGTTGAAGAACTCAAGGCTATCGTCCCTCAAGTGTATGCAATAGGGGACTGTGTGAGCCCCAGAAATGCTAAGGAAGCGATAAATGATGGAGCAGAGATAGGCCGAGAAATCTAACCCCTCATTAGGTCCGAGTCTCCTTCAAGGGCATAAGCATGTGGCCATGCCGTGAAGTGAGAAAGTTTAAAAGTCAGCGGATTTATGCTCTATTTATCTTAAGATAAATAGAGCATAAATATTTCGCAGTCTTAAAAAAGCCATGGCCGAAATCAAAAATAGTATCAGATAATTAGTGTCTGTTTATAAATTGCCCCCTCAATCAGAATCGTCATTCCGGCCCCGATTTCCATCGGGATAAACTCCAGCCGGAATCCAATCCTTTCAAGACCTTCTGGATGCCGGATCAAGTCCGGCATGACGGAAAACGCTGTTTATGGACAGGCGCTAATTAATTTACGAGTCAGATTCTCAGATCTCATCCTTTGATTCCTTTTTTGTCGATCCTGATTACCCGATAAATTCCTAGGTGAGCAAATCGAACTGCTTAAGAAAGCATCCTACCCCTTTGCTAACCCACTTGTCCTTTCAGGACGAAAGTTGACGAAACCAATTTTTTCACACCTTCTCAGTTATAGGAAATAAAAATGATTGAGGCTGATAGTCTGCCAGGATATTTCTAAAGCTTTATCGAGCGGGGAATTAAAGGTTTTATGGTCAACCCTCGTGGTTCATAGATGAAGTCTTTTACGAGCGGAAGATCATCGGCAGGATATCATCAAGCAGAGGTTGCTATTATAAAATTTTTCCAACACCCTGGCAGACCATCATTTTTCCTCGTAACCGAAGGGTTGCCACACAACCCAATTATTGGCTTGACAAATTCTTATTAAATTAATAAAACAATGTTCTACATAGAATGTTATTGTTCTATAAATTAGAATTAACAAACCTGAGGATATCATCTTCAAACCTTAGGAGAAAGGAGCCCAAATGAAAAGAAATAATTTTTCTCTAAGGAGCCGTTGCAAAATAACTTGAACAAGTTATATTTATATTCTATAATTAAT
>JASEIE010000123.1 GCA_030024065.1 Thermodesulfobacteriota bacterium | reverse complement strand
GTTGTGGTAATCCTGTCCCTTCTCTAATCTGCTGAGGGGGGAGGTGAACTATTACCTTTCTTTTAATTTGAACAGAGGACACAATGATATACTGACCAATATTTTTGTCAACACAATTTTTTTTATAAGAACTATAAATATTTTTTATGTTGGATGAGCGGGGTTCATTTAAAAGCTAAGCCTTATAAGACGAGCGAATCGAAATCTTAAGGATTTGACTTAGAGGATGGATTCTGTTAGGTCTTAGCCAATATGTCAAAGAAAATAAATCTTATCGTGATGATTGTGGTGGATGGAGGAAGGGGAGATCTCATCGATGTCTTTGAGACTCCGAATCTCCATGAGCTCATTGATCGAGGGGTCCGCTTTCAAAATGCAATGGCCTGTCAGGCCTTTATCGAGACGGCTTCTGGGATAGCAACCATCTCGACAGGTTCCTACATCAAAACTCATGGGGTTGTGGCCAGTCACGAATGGTACAGCCCAGAGGAGAATCGAGTGGTCTACAGCGTGGACGAATATGGCCATGCGGTCAACCTCTTGGCTCCCACCTTTGGAGATCTCATCAAGGCCAGAAATCCCAAAACAAAAATCGCATCTGTTTCGAGCAAGGATCGAAATGCCATCCTCCTCGCTGGCCATCATGCAGATCTGATCATCCATTCTTACAGGGAGTTTCCAGACTCCTTTACCTTTCAGGGGGCAGGAGTTCTCGAAGACCATTACACCTTTGCAGAGAGAAAAGGGAGGTCCCTTCCTTCCTACCTTCGAGGATATCAACTTCCCCGTTATACGAACTGGTCCGGCAATGGATTTTCCTATCCTCATATGGACACGGCCCAGACTCCCCTCATGGATCAGTTCATCATGGATGCGGCCCTGGAGATTCTGGCCATGGAAAGACCAGAGGTCCTCTGTGTGGGGCTTGTGTCTCCAAATATTGTCGGCCACTATTTTCCCATCCATTCAAACGAAATGGAAGATTCCATTCGAATGATCGATCGACAAATTGGCCGAATCCTTGACCAATTGGATCGGATGGGAACCCTCGATGAAACCCTGATCGTGGTCACATCTGACCACGGGATGACGCCACTGAAAGGTGTGGTCGACTTCCCATCCCTTTTGCGATCTGAACTCCCAGAAAAGTTACGGAAGGAAGTGGCTCATATCCTCCTGGGAAGTACCCCGGGAATTTACTTACGATCCCAAACTCCTCACATCTTGAATACCATCCTTGAAGCCGTGAGATCCATGGATCATGTGGCTGGTGCCTGGAGAAAGGATGATCCAGAGGCGCCTTGGTTTGTTCAGCGTGTCGCCTGTGATCATGCCCCTTCGATCATTGCCGTGGCAGAATATGGATACACATTTCTGGGAGAATACGATGTGAGACTCCAGGGTTACCATGGCGCTCCTTATTTTTCGGATGCGAACATTATGATGATCTTTGCCGGACCTGACGTAGAGCGAATGGGTCAGATTGGTGAGCCTTTAAATCTCAATGCCCCGGAACTCATTTCAGAGAGTCAAATCAATCGCCTCCCACAACAAGTCGATATCACTCCCACCATCGAGCATTTATTGGGACCAAGCTCAATCCACCGGGACGGAAATCCACTTATTTCTCTTCTCAATGGATAAACCCTCCATATCTGACCCGAAGGAAGTTCACAAAGGAAGACTTCTAACAGGATGCTGAAAAACTCGATAATGTCCCAACACGTCATG
The DNA here is from genome assembly GCA_030024065.1 of Thermodesulfobacteriota bacterium. Next base: position 8,787 of record JASEIE010000123.1, on the reverse strand, counting down.
CTGAACCTTGTGCTGAACTTGATTCAGTATCGTTTCAGCATCTCAATAAAATCAATGCGTTCATAGACCCTGAACCAAGTTCAGGGTGACAAATAGGGACTTTTCCAGCACCCTGCTAATGGTAATAGCGGTGTGAATACTCCGTGGCAATCTTAAGAAAGGATTGGATGATATTCGAAAGGTATTTATCCTTATGATAAATGATCGAGAAATTTCGAGTGACCTTTTCTCCGGAGAGCCGGACAATCTTTAAGAGCCCTGCCTCGACTTCTCGCTTCACCACATTCGCTGATATGATGGAGATGCCAAGACCATCTTCGACCGCCCTTTTGATCGCTTCGTTACTCTCCAGTTCCATTCTCACATTGACAGAGAGGCGTTCCTTTTTAAATATCTTCTCAACTTCCTCTCGTGTCATGGACCCTTTTCCCCTCATGATAAAGGGTTGCCCATTCAATCTGGAGAGCTTGATGGTTTTCTGCCCTGCGAATTCATGAGAAGGAGGAACGATAATCACCAATTCCTCTTCGATAAATGGGAGAACGACGAGTTTCTCATGGGACTCTATCTGTCCGATAAACCCGAGATCGGTCTTGAAGGTTAGCACATTTTCGACCACTTTTTGGGTATTTCCCACCCGCATCTGGATCTTAATATTGGGGAACTTTAAATTGAAAGCAGTGAGTATATCTGAGAGATAGTAAGCTCCCAAGGTGAGACTCGTATCGATCTTTAGATTTCCACCCTTCATCCCCTTCAGATCTTCAATGACACTATCTGCCTCCTGGGTGAGATTAAATATCTTCTCAGCATACGAGAAAAGCACTTGCCCATGGTTGGTTAGCTCTATCTTTTTCCCAAACCTCTCAAAGAGTTTGATGTTATACGAATTTTCCAGAAGTTTGACTTGGGTGCTGATGGATGGCTGGGTCAAGAATAATGCCTCTGCTGCCAAGGAGAAGCCCTTAAGCTTAGCTACATTATAAAATATCCAGAGTTGATTTAGGTTCATCATGCCCCTCTTCGCTGTGAAAATTGCTATAGTTTTTTCTTATTAAAATCATCTAAAATATTAATTTGACTTATATGTGTTTTTAATCTATTTAAGTTGAAAAATCAACTCAAGGAGGAGAGGTTGGATGAAGATCCACGAGTATCAGGCCAAGGAGGTTCTGAGGGGGTATGGAGTTCCAGTTCCCAAAGGAGGAGTGGCCGGGTCGCCTGAGGAGGCCCGAAGGATTGCGGAGGAGATTGGGGGAGAGGCCATTGTGGCGAAGGCCCAGATCCATGCCGGAGGACGAGGGAAAGGTGGGGGTGTGAGGGTGGTCAATTCCCATGAGGAAGCTGAGAAGGTGGCAAGGGAGATGTTGGGGATGACCCTGATCACCCACCAAACAGGACCATCGGGACGGATCGTGCGGAAAATTTTGGTAGAGGAAGGAGTGAGGATCGAAGAGGAACTCTATCTTGGTGTGGTGATTGATCGATCCAGAGCGTCTCCTGTAGTAATGGCAAGCCGAGAGGGAGGGGTGGAGATTGAGAAGGTGGCTGAGGAGGCTCCGGAGAAAATCGTAAAGGAATGGATTGATCCCTTAACGGGATTTAGGTCTTTTCATAGCAACAAGATTGGGTATGGACTGGGACTGGAACCTGGACAGATAGGCAAGCTGAGGTCCGTGCTTTCAGGGCTCTATAAGGCCTTCTGGGAGAAGGATTGCCTTTTGGCGGAGATCAACCCTTTGGTTTTAACACGAGGAGGGGATCTTATTGCCCTGGATGCGAAGATGAACTTTGATGACAATGCTTTATATCGGCATAAAGAGATCCAGGCTTTGAGGGACTTAAACGAGGAGGATCCTTTGGAGATTGAGGCATCGAGGTATAATTTGAATTACATCAAGCTTGACGGAAATGTGGGTTGTATGGTGAACGGAGCTGGACTGGCCATGGCGACCATGGACATCATCAAGGTCGTCGGAGCCGAGCCTGCGAATTTTTTGGATGTAGGAGGAGGGGCGACAGCGGAGATGGTGAAGAATGGGTTTAAGATTTTGATGTCCGACCCCAACGTGAAGGTGGTTTTTATCAACATTTTTGGAGGGATTTTGAGGTGTGATACGTTGGCCAAAGGGGTGACGGAGGCGGTGCGGGAGGTAGAGGTGAGGGTTCCTGTGGTGATCCGATTAGAGGGGACGAATGTGGAGGAAGGGCGGAGGATTTTGAGGGAGTCGGGGTTCGATTTTTTGGTGGGATTAGGGATGAGGGATGCGGCCGAGAAAGTCGCCGAAGCACTAAGAACACAAGGTTAAGGCTGAGGTTAATGTTGAGATTAAATTCATGAAGAGTGCCATGAAGAAAAAAGGCTAAACCTTAGCCTAAACCTCAACCTAATCATTATTTTGGAGGATTTATGAGCATTTTGGTAGATGAAAAGACAAGGGTCGTTGTTCAGGGGATTACGGGGAATGAAGGGATGTTTCACACCCGGCAGATGGTGGAGTATGGGACCGCGGTCGCGGCTGGAGTGACCCCGGGAAAGGGGGGGCAGAAGGTCGATGGCATACCGGTCTTTAACACTGTCTTGCAGGCCGTCAAAGAGACGGGTGCCAATGTCTCAGCCATCTTCGTTCCTCCGGCCTTTGCCGCCGATGCGATCCTGGAGGCTGCAGACGCAGGGGTGCCCACCATCGTTTGTCTCACAGAGGGGATCCCGACGATCGAGATGGTCGTGGCCAAAAAGGCCCTGAAGGAGAAAGGGCTAAAGCTGGTTGGGCCCAACACCCCCGGGGTCATCTCCCCTGGGAAATGCAAGATCGGGGTGATGGCGGGGTGTATCCATAATCCCGGGACGATCGGGATCATGTCGCGGAGCGGGACGCTCACCTATGAGGTGGTGGATCAACTGAGCAAAAAAGGGGTGGGACAGTCGACATGTGTGGGAATAGGAGGGGATCAGATCATCGGCCTCAACTTCGTCGATCTCCTGGGGATGTTTGAGAAAGATCCGGGCACGGAGGCCATCATCATGATCGGTGAGATCGGCGGGACGGCGGAAGAGGAGGCAGCTGAATATATTGAGAAGAACGTCAAGAAACCGGTCGTGGCCTTTATCGCGGGTCTTACAGCCCCCCCTGGGCGACGGATGGGCCATGCAGGAGCGATCATCGCAGGTGGAAAGGGCACAGCCAGGGAAAAGATGGAGGCCCTCGAAAAAGCGGGCGTCCGGGTCGTCAGAAATCCTGCCTCGGTGGGGGAAGAGCTGATTGCCTCCCTTAGAAAAGTATAAATTAAATTTATATGAATCATTAAAATTATTCATTTGTAATGATAAAAAGAAAAAATTTAGAATTTTAGAAAAGGATGTTGGATAGAACAAGGCTGTCTATTTTAAGTAAAAAACATCATGGAGTGATCAATTATGTCGAAAGCATCCAAGAAGAACAAAGTGATGACACTTAAGGAAGCAGTGGAGAAGTTCGTCTTCGATGGGGCCATTGTGGGTCTGGGGGGGCAGAATATCTCCCGATGCCAGGTGGCCACGGTCCATGAGATCATCCGCCAGGGAAAGAAGAACCTCACTTTAACAGGATGCAACCTCTCCATCCAGATGGATATGCTGGTGGCTGCTGGGTTGGTCAAGAAATGCGAATGCGGATCCGGAAATCTGGAGCGGTTTGGAGCCACGTTCTCCTTTAAAAGGGCCATCGAAGAGAAGCGGATGGAGATCGAAGATTTTAGCCACGGCAGTATGGTCTCACGATTTTTAGCGGGAGAGATGGGCCTTCCCTTCATTCCCTGCCGGAGCTTACTTGGATCTGACATCCTTAGGGCCAAGGCTCCTTCGACTCAAAAGAAATATGAGATCATCGATAACCCATGGAACCCGGGAGAGAAGGTGCTTCTCCTTCCAGCAATGGTTCCTGATGTTGCAATCGTTCATGTCCAGAAGGCAGACGAGATCGGGAATATTATCATTGAAGGAATTTCCAACCACGAGCCTGAATTGATCCGGGCATCGAAGGCCTGTATCATCACCTGTGAGGAGCTGATTAGTTCTGAAGAGACACGAAATAATCCGGATCGGACAACGCTCCCTTACCACTTCATTGATGCCGTGGTCGAAGTTCCTTTTGGTGCTCACCCAACCATGACCTACCGATATTATACTTACGATACGGAACACATCCGTTTTTATCAGGAGTGTGCCAGAAAGGGAAAAGATGGGATCAAGAAATACCTCGATGACTATGTCCACAGCTGCAACACCTTTGAGGACTACCTGGACAGGGTAGGAGGGATCAAACAGATGCTGGAGCTGAGAAAGATGATGCTCCGCATGATGTAGAGATGAAGGAGGATATGATGGCAAAGGTCTATGCAAAAGAATACTCCAGCGACGAACTGATGATCATTGAGGGGAGCCGGTATATCAAAGATACGGATACCGTAGTGGTGGGCACCGGTCTTCCTATGGCAGCTTCCATGTTTGCGCAAAAGACTCATGCTCCCAATGTCAATTTCGTCATCGAAAGCGGCCCGGTAGATCCGATTTTTGACACGGTCCCCATCTCTGTGACCGATCCGAATATCATGAGAAAGGCCGTCAAGCTGGGAGCGAAGAGGGAGGTTTTGGGCTGCCTGGTGCAGAGGGGATTGGTCGACATTGGATTTTTAGGTGGAGCCCAGATCGATCAATATGGAAACATTAACTCCACCTACATTGGCTCTCCAGAAAATCCCAAGACCAGATTTCCTGGAAGTGGTGGAGCCAATGATATCGCATCGAATGTTCCCAATATCCTCATCATCACAAGACATGAGAAGAGGAGATTTCCTCCCCAAGTCGATTTCATTACAAGCCCCGGCTACATCGATGGCTCTGAGGGACGGACTAAAAATTTCATGAAGGTGAACAAGCCTGATATCATCCTGATCACAGATCTCGCCGTGATGGAGCTGGACAAGTCAAAAGGGAGATTGGCGATCACAAAGCTCATGCCCGGGGTGTCGGTTGAGAGGGTGATAGAGAATACGGGATTTGTTCCAGAGGTGGCTTCGAAAGTCGAGGAGGTGGAACCTCCAACGGATGAAGAATTGAGGATTTTACGAGAGGAAGTCGATAAAGAGGGGGTCTACCTCAAGGATAGTCTCAAGAAAGGAGGAGGGAAAGCGGACTGATCCAGGTGAATAAATAAGTTGTAGTGGAGGGCCTTGTGCCCGCCTTTTTTACGCCCCTGCCTGCGGCAGGCAGGCATAAAGGGCTACACTACGTATCTTAGCTTACCCTTCCCCTCTTCCCCGGCGAGGAGAGAGAGGGGGTGAGGGTGCAAAAAATTTAATAAAAAACTCATTAGAAAGGAGAAAGATGAGATGGCAGAAGAATGGGGAGATCAATATGATCAGACTGGAAGAGAACCGTTTCATTGGCAAAGTGGGATTTCTTACAAGACCGCGGATAGGATTGTCCTGAGGGGGTATGAAACGACAGAGCTGGCAGAGGCGGGGTGGAGTTTTGCCGCTGTTATTTTTCTACTCTACCAGGGCAGGCTTCCCAAGAAAAATGAAGAAAAAATGTTAAATATCTTTATGGTCGAGTTCACGGAACATGCCATGTCTCCATCGACTCTGACCGCGAGGTGTTGTGCTTCGGGGAGACCGGCGCTCAACGCCGCCATCGCAGCAGGAATCATGACCTTTGGTGAGGCCCATGGTCCGGGCCACCTGCATGGAATCATGGTTCATAAATACATGGATATGGCTGAGAAAAATGGGTGGACCCTCGCTCAGGCTGCTGAGCAATTGGTCAAGGATCATAAAGGGAAGATGATTATGGGCTTGGGACAACCCCAGCACATCCATGGTGACCCAAGGGCCATCCGGATCATGAGGATGGCGAGGGAGCTGGGAGTAGCAGGGAAATTTCACGACTTGCAGATCGAGATTGAAAAAGCGTTTGAGCGTATCAACGGGAAGAAGATCTGGACGAACGTCATTGGCGGTGGCAACTCTGTCTTTATGGACCTGGGATTCAGCCCCCTTGCGGCCTGGGCGATTGGAGTCCTCTGCCGCGGATTCAGTTGTGGAGCCCATGCCATTGAGGAGATGACCCGGGAAAAAGCCTGGAGGGCCTCCCGTACGACGAAAATGATCAACCTTCTCGACCTCTCTATTCAGGGGCCCAAGTATTATGATGGTCACCCGGACCGGCCGGTTCCAAAGCCTGAAGATCGCAAAGAATAAGTTCTCCAGTGTGAAACGGTTGGAAGGTTTTCAAGACATTAAATTTAATTTAAGAAAAGGAGGTTAGATAAAAATGCCGCAGGACCATAACGACAATATCCAGGAGATGTATCGGAGGGCAAGAAAGGCCTTTGAAATCGTTGAGTACTGGCCCCAGGAGAAGATTGATGAGATGTGCGCTGCGGTGGGTTGGGAATGGCAGAAAGACGAAAATGTCAAAGCTATGGCCAAGTCCGCTGTCGATGAAGGCCTCATCGGTGTCTATGAAGATAAGATTAACAAGATCCGGAGCAAGGTGCGAGGAACCATCAACGAATTCAAAGGCGTGAAGACCTGTGGGCTGGTAAGAGAAGATAAAAAAAGAGGTTTGAAAATCTATGCCAAACCCATAGGGGTAGTTGCCAATGTGGTTCCCATGACGAATCCTGAAGGGACGGTCTGTACCATTGGCCTCGGTCTCTTAAAGACCCGAAACTCAATGATCTGTTCCCCACATCCAAGGACAAAGCAATGCTCCTATCTTACGGTTGAGATTGGGAGGAGGGCTCTCAAGAAAATTGGCGCGCCCGAGGATCTGTTTCAATGTATTGCAAACCCCACGAATGAAACGACATCCGAACTGATGGCAAGTTGTGACTTCGCGATGGCGACGGGTGGAGCCGCCCTGATCAAAGTGGTTTATAAGGCTGGTAAACCCTGCCACACCGTGGGAGCCGGAAATGTGGTGTCGATTGTGGATGAAACAGCCGATATGCCTGCTGCCGCCAACAAGATCATGCGTTCCAAGACTGCCAACAATTCAACGTCATGTTCTTCAGAAAATGCGGTGGCGATTTACGAGCCTATTTATGATCAATTTATGGGTCTGTTAAAGAAGGAGGGCGGATATCTGTGCAATACTGAAGAGCGAGAAAAACTGAGAGAAGCGCTCTGGCCAGACGGGAAGACACTGAATCGGGATATCTTCGGTAGATCCGTCCCCATCATTACAGAAGCAGCTGGGTTTAAAGCCCCAGAAGGAACAAAGTTTCTGATGGTCATGGGAGAAAAGATCGGTCCTGAGGACAGGTTCTCCGGTGAGAAGATCAGTCTTGTTTTGACCGTTTGGAAATGGAATGACTTCGAAGAGATGCTTGACCGATTGGATAAAATCCTTGAATTCTCGGGAATAGGGCATTCTGTATCCCTCCACAGCAATCGAGTGGATCGTATGGAGAAACTTGCCATTAGGGCGAAAGTTGGGAGAGTGGAATGCAATATGCCCCACTGTCTGGTCAACACGGGAAGCTGGTACAACGGTCAAATCTGGACGGAAAGCCTGGGTTGCGGAACCTGGGCTGGTAACATGACCAGTGAGAATATTAACTACAGAAATTTCCTCAACTATACCTGGCTTTCGGTTCCTGTGGAAGAATACATCCCCCCGGATGAGGAACTCTTCGGAGACTATTTCAAGAAGTGGGGAAAAGATTAATTTCCTTCAGGAGAGGCTTGGAAGAGGTGATCTCTCGGCGTATGCCTTATGATATTCCGAGGACCATTGATTGACCATGCTGATGAACATTTGGAAGGGCTGAGAGAGATATTTCTCCTTGTGGTAAATCAAGTAAAATTTTCGTATCAAGGTTGGGTCAACGAGGGGGATCGATTTTAACTTTTTTCTCTTCACCTCCTCGCTGACCACATGTTCTGAGATGAGGGAGAGACCGATCCCTTCTTCAACAGCTCTTTTAATGGCTTCATTATTGGAAAGCTCCAGGGATATCGAAACAGAAAGATTATTCCTCCTGATAAATTCGTCGACAATCTCACGGGAGGCAGATCCCTTTTCATGCATCACCACTGGTTGTCCATCCAGTTTTCGAGGTTCAAGGAGCTTTTGTTTGGCAAAGGGATGGGAGGAGGGTACGATGAGAACCAGTCTATCCTCTAATATTTCCCGGACCATTAATTTTTTATGCTCAATAGGGTAGGAGATAAACCCCATGTCATTTTCGAGTTTGACCGTGTTTTCAATAATCTCCCGATTGGGAAAGATATTGACGGAGATATGAATCTTCGGATATTTCTTCCTGAAAAGGTTGATGATGAAGGGGAGGTAGTAAGCCCCAAAACTCTCACTCGCGTGAATCCGGAGACGACCGCTTTTACGCTGTTGAAAATCGCGGAGACTCTCTTCAGCCTGATTTTCGAATTGAAAGATTTTATCTGCAAAATCGTAGAGGACTTCGCCGGCGTCGGTGGGCACCATCTTTTTCCCAAATCGGTTTAAGAGCTTCACCCCATAGGTTGCCTGAAGTTGTTGGATCTGTTTTGTCACGGCTGGCTGGGTGATATAGAGGGCCTCGGCGGCTGCGCTATAGCTTCCGTATTTCACGGCAAAGTAGAAGGTTTTTAATTGGTTAAGGTTCAATTCTATAACCTTTAATTATCAAAACCATAAAATTTATTACATTGACTTATATAAAACTGGACTTTCGCACTTTTCAGGCTAAGGAGCCGTTGCAAAATAACTTGAACAACTTTACTACTTCGACCTCTTGATGT
>JASEIE010000122.1 GCA_030024065.1 Thermodesulfobacteriota bacterium | reverse complement strand
AAAGCTAAATTATGCACTTTACAAGATTGATTAATCGCGATAGGAAAAGCTAAAAAATAAGAATAATAGGGCAAATCTTTATCCTTGACAATTGGTAAATTTCTGGGAGAAAAATAAAACCTTCCTTAAAATCGCATAGCGCTTGCCCCTGCCTGCGGTAGGCAGGGGCGGCAGGCAGGCATAGCGAGAAATGCATTCTTCATAGAACAGACTGCCTGTCTGCCAGCATGCAGTAATGGTGAATACGGTTCCATTTTCAATTGTCATTTGAAAAAAGGCGTATTATTGCTTGCTTTTAAAATTGCAGATTGATGGTGATGCTCTTTCGCTGGGTGAAGCTATCAAGCATTCCTTCGAGGGAGTATTCCCGGCCAAAGCCGCTCTGTTTGAAACCGCCATAGGATTGTCCCGGAACGATTCCCACTCCCTGGTTGACCTGGACCCATCCCGAATCTATGGCATGGGCTGTGCGCAGGGCCTTTCCGATGTCATGTGTCCAGACAAAGGCAGCCAGGCCGTAATGGCTTTCATTCGCCATCCGGATGGCCTCTTCCTCTTCCCTCCATGGAATGGCAACCAATACCGGTCCGAAGATCTCCTCCCGTGCAATGCGCCAATCATTGTGGACATTGCCGAAGATCGTGGGCTCCATAAAATAGCCCTGGCTGAGGGGTCCTTCGGTCGGCGGAAGGCCTCCTGTGACAAGGCGCCCTCCTTTCTGCCGTAGCCCGTCTTCCACAAAGGAACAGACCTTTTCAAACTGAGCCTGGTTGATGATGGCTCCCATGTCCGTCGCCTCGTCGAGAGGATCACCGATCTTAAGGCGAGCCACTCTTTGCACAAGCTTCTCCAGGAAAGAGTCGTAGATCGACTCATGGAGAAAGAGGCGTGAGCCTGCTGTACAGGACTGGCCCTGCCGGGTAAAGCGCATCGCCAGAAAGACCCCTTCCACCACCTGCGGTTCATCCGCATCGGGAAAGAGGATCTGAGGACTCTTCCCACCCAGCTCAAGAGTGACCGGGACGATCCGCTCGGCCGCAGCCTCCATGATGGTCTTTCCAATCCCGTGGGAGCCGGTAAATGAAAGCTTTCTCACAAGGGGGTGCCTTGCCAGGGGAACACCACATTCCGATCCGGTCCCTGTGACCACATTGAGTACTCCCGGTGGCAGAAATTCGGAACAGATGCGGGCCATCGCGAGAATGGCAAGGGGCGCATCTGAAGAGGGCTTGAGAACCAAGGTGTTACCTGCTGTGATGGCCATGGCGATCTTGAGGGCTGCGAGGCCAACGGGTGAGTTCCACGGGACAATCCCTCCCACCACTCCGATGGGTTCCCTCCGTGAATAGCTGAGAAGATTCTCTCCAAGCGGTATGGTCTCTCCCTTCAACTCGCTCGCTACTCCGCCGAAATAACGGAAGACGTCTGAAGCGAGCACTGCCTCAGGTCGAGACTGTGTGCGTATGGCATTGCCTGTTTCAAGGGAGGTGATCCGGGCGATCTCATTCGCCTTCGCTTCGATGGCCTCGCCGATTTTGATCATCAACTTGCCCCGGTCGCGGGGATTCACGTGCCTCCATTTTTCAAAGGTCCTGGCAGCCGCTTGGACCGCATGGTCCACATCCTCTGCCCTGCCCCGGGGCACCTCTCCGATCATCGTTCCTTTTCGGCTCGGATTCTCAATCGAGATGAATTCACTCTTTGTGCTGTCCACCCATTGCCCGTCGATCAGCATCTGTTCACGACCAACCTTCGGGGTCTGCTCAGAATGATCATCTGTCACGGCAGTTCACCTCCTGTTTTATCAATACCCTGCGCCATCATTTCAGGTTTTGTCTGAGGGTCAGGGTTAAGAGGCCAGTTTGGTTGATGGGCTAAGTCGTTGGTGAAAAAATTATTTTTTCTTAACCCATTGATCCTTTCCATGTTTCCGCTGTTAGAGGAAATCATCTATTCACTGATGGCATGATTAGCAAGCTTTTCGAGGACCGTAACGATCGAAGAATGGTCCAGTTCGCTTCCTCCCTGTGCTGCCAAGGCATTGAAGAGCTCCTGCGCCGTGGCCGTATTGGGCAGGCTCAATCCCATGCTCCGTGCTGACTGCAGGGCAATATTCAAGTCCTTCTGATGTAATCGGACACGAAAACCTGGATTAAAGGTCCGCTTGATCATCCTTTCCCCGTGGATCTCCAGGATACGGCTCTGAGCAAATCCTCCGAGCAGCGCAGCCCGAACCTTCATCGGATCCGCACCCGCTTTCGAGGCAAATAGAAGAGCTTCAGCCACTCCCTCGAGGGTCAGGGCCACCACAATCTGGTTGGCCACCTTGCAGGTCTGACCATCTCCATTGCCACCAATATGAACGATGTTCTTGCCCATCAGGTCAAAGTATGGTTTGATCTGGTTGAATACCTTTACCTTCCCTCCGACCATGATCGAGAGAGTGGCATTTTCAGCTCCCACCTGTCCTCCTGAAACAGGCGCATCGAGCATCTCCACGCCCATCGTTGCCAGCCTTTTTGCAAATTCCTTGGTCGCAATCGGAGAGATCGAACTCATGTCCACGACGATCGATCCCGGCTTTAAACCTCCCGCCAGACCCTCCGGGCCGAACAACACAGCTTCCACATCAGGTGTATCCGGCACAATGATGAAGATGATCTTCGATTTCTGGGCCACCTCCTTGCAGGAGGGACATTCTTTGGCGCCAAGACTGCACAGGTGCTTCACCGATTCCTCAACCAGGTCACACACCTGAACACTGTGACCCGCTTTGACCAGATGTCCAGCCATGGGTTTGCCCATGATCCCCAGACCAATAAATCCCAACTCTGCCATGTTTTTCCTCCTTCCCAAAATGTCATTAACAGTCTCATAATAGTAGCGACACTCATTTCATAAAATCCCTCCTCACCTCCCTTTGCCTGTCTAACGACAGGAAAATGATACCAAAGGGAGGAATAATCCCCCTCTTTTGCAAAGAGGGGCGAGCCTGCCTGCCGGTAGGCAGGGGGAGATTTTCTAATCCATGTCAATTCAATTTTGAGACCCTTAATAACGCAGGGCTGGGCTTCAGCCTTGCGTAAACCCCGTTAGAAATTCCAGCGGGGCATTAAACCCCGCCGGAATTATTGTAAAATCTAACCCCGCTGCAGCCGCCGGCCCAGAGGGCCTCTGGCCCGGAGGGAGCAGCGGGGCATTATTTCTAACGGGGTAAAAGAAGCAAGCCTAAAGGCTTGCCCTATGAATTTTTCATCACGGTTATTTTAGATAAGGTTTGATCCATTTCAGTCCGTCTTCCGTTTTTCCGGCCCGGATATATTCACAGCCCATCCATCCGTCATATCCCGCCTCATCGATGAAACGGAACAGATTGGTGAAGTTGATCTCTCCTGTTCCCGGCTCGTGGCGACCCGGATTGTCGGCCAGCTGAATATGGCCGATACGGCTGAGGTTGCTCAAAATCGTTTTCGTAAGATTCCCTTCCATAATCTGCATATGGTAGATGTCATATTGAATCCAGAGGTTTGGATGGCCGACCTCCTCAAACAATTGAAGGGCATCCTGTGTATGGACGAGAGAGAATCCAGGAACGTCCTGCTGGTTGAGGGGTTCAACCAGTAATCGAATCCCTTCTTTGTCCAGAGCCTTTGCAGCAAACCGAAGGTTGTCCACCAGTGTCTGGCGAATTTTTTCCGACGACACCCCTTGTGGCCTTTTTCCTGCCAGGCAGTTAAGAAGAGAACATTTCAGCGCCTTCGCATATTCAATCGCCCTTTCCACCCCTTCCTGGAATTCCACCTCTCTTCCGGGGATACAAGCCATGCCCCGTTCCCCAGCCTGCGAGTCTCCTGCAGGAAGATTGAACAGCACTTGGACGAGGCCGTGTTTGTTCAGCTTTTCCGCCAACTGTTCCTTCTTCCATCCATAGGGGGCCATGTATTCAACACCCTTAAATCCGGCCCTGGCGGCTCGCTCAAAACGGTCTAAAAAATCAACCTCATTGAACAACATAGTGAGATTCACACTAAATTTTAGCATAATGATTCCCCTTCAAATGATACACGGTAACTTAAGTCAGAACCCTTCATCAAGGCTAAAGCCTCGAGTTACAAAACGACAACAAGGCATAACTCATACAATTCTTAAACATATCCATTTATTTTTTTAAAGGACTTTCCGGGGAAATTAACCCGATTTCTTTGTGGCTATATTTTTAAAGATCTCCCAGCTCTTCAAGAGTTCAAGGGCCCGCTCAAGTTGGTTGTCGACCGGTTTCTTCTCCTTGACCTCTTCCTTCTTCGCTTTCTCTTTCTCCTTATTATCGATTAAGTGGCGCTCCAGGTCCTTCTCTGCGGGTTGCTTCGGAGGCGGTGATACCTTCTCCTCTTCCGGAAGAGAAGGTTTGATGATGATGTCAGGGACAATTCCTTTGGCCTGGATGGAACGGCCGCTGGGTGTGTAATATCGTGCGGTGGTTAACTTGAGTCCTGAGCCATCCTTTAGAGGGAAGATTGTCTGGACCGATCCCTTTCCAAAGGTTTGGGTTCCGACGACAATTCCCCGACCGTGATCCTGAATCGCTCCAGCCACGATCTCGGAACCACTCGCGCTTCCTCCATTGATCAGGACGACCAGAGGATACCGGGTGAGGTTATCCTCCTGCGAATGGGCGTTAAATTTCACCTTATGTTCTTCTCTTCTCCCCTCGATGGAGACAATGACACCTGATTCAATGAACCGGTCTGCCACCTTCACCGCCTGATCCAGAAGGCCTCCCGGGTTGTTCCGCAGATCGAGGATCAAACCCTTCAGCCCCCCCTTGGTCTCCTCCTCGATCGCCTTAATGGCTTTCTGTAAATCACTTTCTGTTCTATCCTGGAACTGGAAGAGCCGGATATACCCGTAATGTTTCTCCAGCACTTCATAACGAACACTTCGAATGGGTATGACATCTCGAGTCAGAGTGTAATCCCTGGGTTTGGCGAGCCCCTCCCTCATGATGGTGATGGTCACCTTCGATCCCTTCGGGCCTCTCATTCGTTTCACGTTCTCCATCAGGGTCAGGTTCTTCGTTGGTTCTCCATCGATTTTAAGGATTTGATCCCCTGCCTGAATGCCCACTTTAAAGGCCGGCGTATCCTCGATGGGAGAGACAACGGTGAGGACACCTTCTTTGATCGTAATCTCGATTCCCAATCCTTCGAATCGGCCTTTGGTCTCTTCCTGCATCTCTTTATACATATTGGGCGGCAGAAAGGCAGAGTGAGGATCCAGGGTCTCCAGCATCCCCTTGATGGCCCCATAGACCAGGTCCTTCGATTTTGTCTCCTCCACATACTCTTTCTGAAGGAGACCGAGGACATCGGTAAATACCTTCAGGTCTTCATAAATGGGATTGGAGAGGGCGGAAACCTTGTGGAAACGACCCAGACCCACGGTCACCCCTAACACAAAGACCAGGAAGACCAGCGAGATAATCTTTAAACTCCTCATCCTTTTCCATTGAGACATATCATCCTCCTTATGCGCCATCTCCTTGCCGGTTCATTGCCCCGGGGAGAAAAGCGACTTTATCCAGGTGTGAAACCCAATCCATGGGATCCTGAGGCTTCCCCTGATGCCGAATTTCGAAGTAGAGGGAGGGACCTTTCAACGATCCTGCGCTGCCCACCAGGGCGATCACTTCTCCCTGAGAAACCTGATCCCCTGCCTTCTTCAACAACTGGGAACAGTATCCTGAGACCGTAAAGATGTGTTCTCCGTGATCGATGATCACGATATTCCCAAACCCCTTGAACCAATCCGCATAGAGGACCTTACCGGGAAGGACAGCCCGAATCTCAGCCCCCACCTCCGCTTTGATTTCGATCCCGTTCTGTCCTTTCTCTTTAAAGAGGCTGATCACCTTTCCGTGGATCGGAGGGGCCAATTTCCCCTTGAAGTTGTCAGGTTTCGATTTTCCATAAGATAGGAGGTTCTTCTCCCGCTCCAATTTCTGAAGGAGCGCTTCAAGACCCCTTCCCCTCTCCTCCAACTCCTTGATTAGCTTCTGGTAGACCACCTTCTGATTCTGGATCGATTTGAGGAGGGTCTGTTTCTCTTCCCTGATCCTTTTGATCTCCTCCCTCTTCTTCTCCACCTCCGAAATATTTCGCTCCCGTTGTAACCGATCCTGGGTCAACTCGTTCTGATATTGCTCTTTCAGGACCACCTGATACCGATAGGTTTCGACCAGACGAGCATCGAAATCGATGATGACTCTGAAATATTTATCGGTCTTCAGCAGATCGGGAAAGGATCGGGAGGTGAGGAGGAAGGTCTCAGGAGGCGTTCTTCCCATTTTGTAGAGGGCGTTCAGTCTCGAAAAGAGCTCTCCCTTCGTTCGCTCCATCCCCTTGCTGAGCATGACGATCTGGCCCTTTGTCTGATGAAGCCTCTCCTTGACCTGGGCCAGTTGGACTTCCATCTGCTTTAACTCTTTCTCCTTCTTATAAAGTTCGTTCTGAAGGGCATGGAGGTTTTCGAGGATGGAAGACTCCTTCCCCAGGACCTCTTTCTCCTTCTTCTTTGTCAGGGAGATCTCTTTCTTAATCTCCCCGAGGTCCTTCGCCCTTCGGGTGATATCCTTCTCAATCTGCTCTTTTCGGTTTGCCTGAATGGCAGGGGACTCCGGGAGAAGAATAAACCCCAGGACCATTCCTATGATGAAAATCTCCTTCCCTCTTCTCATCAGAGACTCACCCGCGGTATTTCAAAAACCTCATTGAGGCGACGAAGCTGCCGAAGAGACCGAGGACCATCCCTCCCGATAAGATCCATGCCATCGTCTCCCAGGGCAGGAAAAGGATGGGAATCCCTGTCATCCAGCCTTTCATCAGGGGTGTGATCGTGAGGAAGATGATCTTATATAACAAAAAGAGGAGGCCCATCGCCATTCCCGCTCCCAGAAGGCCCTGGATAAGCCCCTCCATATAGAAAGGAACCTGGATGAAAGCCGGGCTGGCCCCCGCCATATGCATCACCTCAATCTCCTCCCGTCGTGAAGAGATGGTCAGCTGGAGGGTATTGGAGATGATAAAGATGATGGCGGCAAGAAGGAGCCCTCCAAGAACCCACTGAGTCAGGCGCACCAGATGGACAAGCACGGAGAATGTTTCGATCCACTCCTGGCCATACTGGACCTCCTCAATCTGGGAAACCCGTTTCAGATCAGAGACAACCTCATCGATCTTCGTCTGGCCCCAGTAATCCTTTTTCAATCGGATTTCGATGGAGGAGGGAAGGATCGCCGGCTGAATTCCTTCGAGGAGAGTCTTCTGTCTCCCCAGCCTCGTCTCCATAAAAGCCATCGCATCAAAGGGCGAAACATAATTCACTCCCTCCACGCCGTCGATCTGGCGAATCTTTTTCAAAAGCCCCTCCACCTCGTTCAAGGAGGTCCCTCTCTTCAGATAAGCGATCACTTCGATTTTGTCTTCCCAGATCTTCAGGAGGGAGGTGAGGTTAAAGGCGATCAGGGAGAAGGTGGATAGGATGAGCAGGGAGATTCCGATGATGCCGATGGTGGTTAGATTTGGAAAGAGATTTCCCTTCATGTTTCGAAGGGCCCGTCTCATCGCATAGCACAAAAAGGAGATCATGCCTCGGATCTCACCCCTTCCCCTGTTTCGACATCCACCCTTCTCCCTGCCACGAGGGGGATGACCCGATGGGGATAGCGTTGAATTAAATTGATATCCTGAGTGGCAAAGAGGATGGTGGCGCCTTTCTGATGGAGTTCTCCGAATATCTTCATCACCTCTTCTGTCATCTGATCATCCAGAATCCCTGTGGGTTCATCAGCCAGGATCAAGGGGGGAGCATTGACCAGCGCCCGGGCAATGGCCACCCGCTGCTGCTCTCCGGCGGAAAGGGAGAGAATCAAATCCTTTTCCCTCTCCTGAAGACCCACCTGTCGAAGGATCTCCGAGACTCTCCCCTTTATCTCTCTCGGCGCATGACCCGTCACCTCCAGGGCGAAGGCAACATTCTCTCTCACATTTCGATCTCGTAAGAGTTTAAAATCCGGAGAAACGATCCCCATCGTCCTTCGCAGTTGGTGGACTTTTTTGAAGCGGGATTGGGTGATACGGATTCCGTTGACAATCACCTCGCCGCTGCTCGGCTTTTCCGCACCGAAGAGGATGCGCAGAAGAGTGCTCTTCCCCGAACCGCTGGGACCGGCGATGAAGATGAATTCTCCTGGCGAGACCTCCAGATAGATATCCGAAAGGGCTTCGATCTGGCTGGGATAGGTCTTCGAGACATGGAATATCTCTATCATTAATTCCAAGCTAACATGAACCCCCTTTTTTTTCAAGAAGATGGCAGGGTTAATCCTGTTGGGGATTTTTACCCCGTTAGAAATAATGCCCCGCTACTCTGCAGCGGGGTTACATTTCAGATTAATTCCGGCGGGGTTTAATGCCCCGCTGGAATTTCTAACGGGGTTTACCGGAAAGGTCATCCGCCATTCCCCGGATATCCCCCACGGAAAAAAACGTGTCGCCGTTGCCTGTCACGATGTGGATATGAGGCTCACTCATCTATTTTTCCTTTATTCAATGTTTTAGTATCCGGATACTTCAACTTCATGTTTTTGAAAACATCTTTTAGCGTTCCCAGCTTTCCCTCTTGATCCTCTTTTTCAAGGAACTTTCTATAATCTTCCCGATCCTCTCTCTCCTCTATCACCTTCTTGGAGAGCTGTATCCGTCCGTTTTCGTCTATCGAGAGGATCTCCACCTGAATCTCCTTCCCCTTAGGAAACTTCCTTTTCACATCCCCCTTTTCAGAATCTCTCAACTCCTCCATGGGAAGCAGACCCCGGACCTTTGCGCCGAGCTGTGGAAGCCTGATGAAAAGGCCATAGGGCTTCACTTCCTCAACAATCCCTTTCAGGGTCCGGCCCACTTCAAGACGCACCGCTTCCAATCCTCCCTCGCCCTCTGACATCCGTTTTCTGACCGTTGCCTCTTTGATGGACAAGGAGATGCGGCGTGCCTTCGGGTCGATTCCCATGATCAGCACATCCACGGAATTCCCGACCTGAAGAAGTGTGCTCGGATGGGAAACCCGTTCATAGCTGATCTCAGAGATATGGACCAGACCATCCACACCCGGCGCCAACTCAACAAAAGCGCCGAAGTCAGTGAGCCGAGAGACTTTGCCTTGGATGATCTCTCCCTCCTTAAATCCCAGATCCCTCTCCCACGGGTCTGACTCGAGGCTCTTGAGGGAGAGGGCGATTCTCTGACGGCCATCCTTGTCAGGCTCGATCGATAAGACCTTTACCTTCACCTGCTGACCTGGCTTGAGGGCCTCCGATGGATGATTGATTTTTATATGGGATATCTCGGAGATATGGACCATCCCCTCGATGCCCCCAATATCAACAAAGGCGCCAAAGCCTGCCAGCTTTGTCACCATTCCTTCACACTCCAAGCCAGGTTTGAGTATGGCCAGGGTCTCTTCGGACTTCTTCTCCTGCTCTTCTTCCAGAAGCGCTCGACGGGAGACGATGATATTTCGTCCTTTCTCTTTGACCTCCAAGATGCGAAACGGATATCTTTTCCCAACATGTTCCTCGGGTTTTTCGCAGAACTGAAGACCAATCTGGCCCAAAGGACAAAAAGCTCGAGTCCCCGAAAGATCGATTTCAAAACCTCCTTTTTTCACTGTTTCGACCCTTCCCTCCACGGGGATAAGGTTTTCTCTCGCTTCCCGGAGGATGTCCAGTGCATCTGCGCCGTGGACCTTGATCCCCTTGGTGAGATGGATCCCGTCCTTGACCGATGCAACCCTCATCTGAACCATATCACCTTCTTTGAGAGTCAGGTTCCCATCCTTGCCTAAAAATTCTTGAGCGTCCGTAAAACCCTCGCTTTTACCCCCCAGATCAACAAAGATCGTATCCTTGCTGATCTTGACGATCTTCCCTGACACCTTGTCTCCGGGGGAAAACCTCCGGCCAGGAGCTTCGAGGCTTGCCTCCAGAAGCTCCGCAAAACTCATCTCCTCTTCATACTCTTTCTCTGACATCTCACCGCACCTGTGAAAAAAAATTGTTTTATATTTATTGCAAAGTATAACCTTTTTTATTGATCCAAGAAAGGGGGAAGTGCTAAATTAAAGGGATGCATTACAGAAAGAATGTTTTCAATAATTAACAACAACCCAAATCCCGATTTAGAGAATGAAATCCTTTTCCCATTCTGTCATTGCGAGCCCCGCTAAAAGCGGGAAAAGGGGCGTGGCAATCTCATTGAAAAAGGCGAGATTGCTTCGTTTCACTCGCAATGACAATTTCCTAAATCGTGATTTGGGAACAATGTTGCCAGGACGGGATAGAGTGGGACGTAGTGAAATTGTCGACTAACTTCTAATTGGGACTCTTTGTTCATTGGGTGACTAATGCTAAATTCAACAACTTAACTATGTCCCTCAATCCCCTCCATCCGTAGGGGGATCGAGTCCCGTTAGAGCTATATCAATCTCAGTGGCCTTCTTTTGCTTTGATCCTTTACTAATGAGTCC